>NZ_JBSQYS010000010.1:0-132216 GCF_055140945.1 Sunxiuqinia sp. | reverse complement strand
AAGAGCCCATACACGCTTGATCATGTCGTTTCCTAGTACTAAAGGAAAATGGTAGCCAAGTCCTGCTTTACGAAAATCCTTTTCAAGGTTTTGAGCAATACGGTGAATTTCTTCTTCTGTTTCTCTGGCAAATTCAATCATCAACATCGCTTTCGGATCACCCTGAACGAAAAAGCGGTTTTTACGTTGTTCAATGTTCTCCTTTGTGCAGTTCATAATGATGTCATCCATCAGCTCGATGGCGCCCGGGTTGTGTTTTAGGGCAACCAAGTTGCCAAGATAGGCTTCTTGCAGGCTATTAAAATGAGCGCAAACTAATCCCTTGTGTTCTGGAGGAAGGGGAATTAGGTTGAGTTTGATTTGAGTGGTGAATGCTAATGTTCCTTCACTTCCGGCCAGCAGTTTGCAAACGTTAATCGATTCTCCATTTTTTGTAAACGGATCGGTCTCAAGCAAGATGTCGATCGCATACCCGTTGTTTCGCCGTTTTACTTTTGGGTCAGGATACTCGCTCCTGATATTTTCCTGATTGTTGGTATTTGAAAGCGTTTCATACAGGTTCTTATAGATTCGCGTCTCCAAACTGTCGTGCTTGTCGTTGCATTTAGCAAGAAATTCCTCCGTATTCAACGTTTTAAAAACAACATCCGACCCATCAGAAAGAATGCAGTCTGCTTCCAGGATATGATCGCGGGCACTCCCATAAATCAGCGAATGCAGCCCGCAAGAGTTGTTTCCCACCATGCCGCCAATGCAACAACGGTTGGCGGTTGACGTTTCAGGGCCAAATTGTAATCCGTGTGGAGCCAGATACATATTTAGTTCTGTCAGGTTTACTCCCGGTTCAACAATCACCCAATTCTCATCGACATTGAGTTCAATGATCCTGTTCATGTATTTAGAAACATCAATCACAATACCCTTTCCTACAACCTGGCCGGCAAGCGATGTTCCGCCGGCTCGCGGAATTACGGAGGTTTTGTGCTTCCGGGCGAAGTCAATAATTTGGCGGATGTCTGCTTTATTTCTTGGTTTGCAAACAGCTTGTGGAATTTCCCGGTACGATGAAGCATCGGTGGCGTAAATAACCTTTTGCACATTGTCTGTATAGACATCACCATCCAGTTTTTGTTTTAATTCCAGAAACAGATCATTTGTGTTCATAGGAGAATTCTTGGTGCGACGAACAAAATTATCAATTTATTTGAGCTGAAAGAATATTCAGATTCGATTAATTCTCAATTAATTTTCAGAAAAAATTAACATAGCATATGTCTACATGCGTAAAGCTAGATAGATCAATGCAATCGATTGCTCAAATTGTTGTGGGTTTTTATCTAAATAGCTATAAGTCCTTAATTATTGGAGGGGTTAACAAATAATTAGCACACATTGGGGATATCAACTGGTAATTTTCCTTACTTTTGTATTTGAATATTTTACTCAAAAGTTAAAAATCTTAAACTTTCAGATGAAACTACTTGAACGTGTTATTAAGAACGCCCAAAGTTATCAAAAGCGTATTGTTCTTCCAGAAGGATTAGAACCTCGGACTCTGAGAGCCACAGAAATCATCTTAAATGAAAATATTGCCCGGATTACTTTATTGGGAAATCCGGGAGAGATTATGCAGGCAGCCGAAGACCTGGGAGTCAATATTAAAGGTGCTGTACTGATTGATCCGAAGACTGACGAACGTCGGTCAGCCTATGCTGATTTGATGGTTGAAATCAGAAAATCAAAAGGATTGACTAAGGAACAAGCATTGGAAATGTTGAACGATCCATTGGTGTTTGCTCCGTTGATGATTAAAAGTGGTGATGCAGATGGAGAAATAGCCGGTGCAATTAATGCAACAGGTGACGTCCTCCGTCCGGCTTTCCAGTTTGTAAAAACGTTGCCGGGAGTGAGTGTTGTTTCCGGTGCTTTCCTGATGTTTGTAAACGATCCTCATTTTGGGCATGATGGAATTTTAGTTTTTGCCGATTGCGCAGTAATGCCCGATCCGGATGAACGACAGTTAGCCGAAATTGCGGTGACCACTGCTGGTACCGCAAAAGCCCTTGTTGGCATGGAACCTCGGGTGGCCATGTTGAGCTTCTCGACTAAAGGAAGTGCGAAGCACGAACGTGTTGACAAGGTGGTAAATGCCACAAGAATAGCGAAGGAGTTAGATAGCGAGTTAAAAATCGATGGTGAATTGCAGTTGGACGCAGCGCTTATACCTGAGGTTGCCAAGTTAAAAGCTCCGGATAGTGAAGTTGCTGGTCGTGCAAACGTATTGGTTTTCCCAGGACTTGAAGCAGCAAATATTGGTTATAAATTAGTACAACGTTTATCGCAAGCAGAAGCTATTGGTCCTGTATTGCAGGGAATGGCAGCGCCGATTAATGATCTGTCAAGAGGTTGTTCGGTGAGCGATATCGTAAATATGGTGGCAATTACCTCTAACCAGGCTGCTGCAATGTTCAAATAAATTTAGTAAAAGTTAAAATGGCTAGTGAATTAATACATGAACCAATTGAAGAATTTGGTTTAATAAAGAAAAAGGTATCAAAATCGCTGTTTTCTAAAATTGGTATTGTTGGATGTGGACTTGTCGGACAGAATATTGCCCGTGTAGCGAGTTTCTACGGTATTGAAGTTGTCTTCATCGAAGTCAGCGAAGAAAAAGTACGAGAAGCATACAAAAATATCGGTAAAATCCTTGACAATCGTATCGAGCATTGGGGATTAACCGAAAGTGAAAAAAGAGCAATCCTGGCGAGAATCAAAGGATCGTTAGATTATAAAGATCTTGCAGGATGCGATTTCGTGGTTGAAGCCATTCGTGCTGTAGACCGCGGTGGAAAAATCAAAGAGCGTAAAAAGATTTTCAAGAAGATTGAAAAAGTCGTGCATCGCGATTGTATTATTGGTACAAACTCAACGACAATCGTTATTACCGAGCTTTCTTCTGAAATGAAACACAAAGACCGTTGTGTAAGTCTGCACTTTCTGGTTTCGTCTCGCGAAGCCCGTATCATGGAGGTTGTAAAAGGGCTTTATACATCAGAAGAGGCATATGATAAAGTTTGCAAGTTTGTTAAACTTATCAATCGTAAAATTGTACCCGTCGAAGAATCAGCTGGATTGGTCAGTGTTCGTCTCTTTGTTGTCTTGTTAAACGAAGCTTGTGAAATCTTGTTGGAAGGTGTTGCGAATATGGAAGACATTGATGCAACAATGAAAATAGGCCTTGGAATGAGATTAGGGCCTTTTGAAGTCGCTGATAAAATGGGATTGGATAAAATTGTTCGCTGGATGGAAAATATCTACAGCGAATTTGGCGATGTTCATTACAAACCATCTCCTTACATTAAACGCCTTGTTCGGGCCAAACAATTGGGTATAGCTTCAGGAAAAGGATTTTATGAGTATGATGAGGATGGTAATCGGATTAAAGGTTCAGCCAATAATTGTTAATAATCAATCTCAAAACTTTGATCAAACAGGAGAACGATTATTAGGGAGCTCCATGCGTTGGTCTCCTAAATCAAAAAAAGAACAGCTTAATACGAAAATTGCACCTCGTTAAATTGAAAAAATATACACATGAAAATTCTGGTTTTAAACTGCGGTAGCAGTTCAATAAAATATCAGCTCTTCAGTATGGATGACCAATCGGTTATTGCAAAAGGAGGAGTAGAAAAAATAGGCATGAAAGGTTCATTTTTGAAGCACAATCATGCTGACGGACGTAAAATAATGTTTGAAGGAGAAATTCTGGATCACAAAAGTGGTATCGAATACATTCTGGGAATTTTGACCAGCCAAAAGTATGGTTGTTTGGAAAGTCTGGAAGAAATTGATGCTGTTGGACATCGTGTTGTTCATGGTGGTGAGTATTTCCATGACAGTGAATTGATAACTAATGAAGTTATCGATGCCCTTGTGAAATGTACTGATTTAGCGCCTTTGCATAATCCGCCAAACTTAAAAGGGATAGAGGCTATGGAAGAGCTAATTCCCGGGATTCCCCAGGTTGGTGTTTTCGATACTGCTTTTCACCAAACCATGGAGCCTAAATCATACATGTACGGTATTCCGCATGTGCTGTACGAAAAATATAGCATTCGCCGTTATGGTTTTCACGGAACCAGCCATCGTTATGTTACAAAACGTGCATGTGATCTTCTGGGACGTGATTACGAAAGTCAGAAGATTATTTCTTGTCACTTGGGTAACGGAGCTTCTGTTGCCGCCATTAAAGATGGTAAGTCCTATGATACCTCTATGGGATTTACGCCTCTTGAAGGATTAATTATGGGAACCCGTTCCGGTGATTTGGATATTGGTGTCGCAACATACATCATGGAAAAGGAAGAGCTTGGATTGAAATCGGCCAATACGCTGTTTAATAAGCACAGTGGCATGCTTGGATTATCAGGAGTATCTTCTGATATGAGAGAAATTGAAGAAGCTGCCGAAGAGGGCAACGAACGAGCCAGAATAGCTTTAGAAATTTACGATTACCGGGTTAAAAAATATATCGGTTCATACATGGCTGGTATGGGCGGTTTAGATGTGTTGATTTTTACCGGTGGAATTGGGGAGAACGCTGATACAACACGTAGAGGGGTTGCCGGGGAGTTGGAAGCCTTGGGAATCAAGATTGATCCAGAGAAAAATGACGGATTCCGTGGTGAGGGGGTTATCAGTACTGATGATTCTCCGGTTACGGTTATCGTTGTTCCAACCAATGAAGAATTAATGATTGCCCTTGATACCGAGAAAAAAGTATTGAGCCATGCCAAAGTGTAAGTTTTACATTTGATATTATCGAAATCTGACACTTCATAGTACAATATATTTTATAATTAACATCCGATGCATTTTATGTGTCGGATGTTTTGTTTTATGGGGTTTAATAACATTTTTTAGATTGACTTTTGTTCTGTATTTTCAATCATTCTTATCGTAATTTTCAAGTCCATAAAGTATTGTTATGAGTGTAAAACATTTATCAGATCTGTATCAATTAGCTCAAAATAAAAAATTGATTAAAACGGTTGTCGTTGCTAATGGGGTTGATGAACACAGCATTGAATCTGCTTGGAAAGCTCATCAGCTGGCTATTGTCAGAATTGCACTAACGGGAGATCGTGAGCGAATAGAGGATGCCTGCAAAAGACTGGATATCGGCATCGGCGAATTGCAGATTATTGATGCTTCAGATGATGAGGATGCAGCGCGGAAAGCCGTTGAAATGGTGCGAAAAGGGAACGCAGATATTTTGATGAAGGGTTTGATAAATACCGATAAATATATGCGGGCAATTCTGAATAAAGAGCTGGGGCTGGTTAATTCGGGAGATTTAATAACGCACATCACTTTGTTAGAAAATCCCAATTATCATAAACTGCTTCTGGCTAGTGATGTGGCGATTATTCCTTTTCCCAATCTGAAACAAAAAGAAGTGATGATCAAGTATCTAATTGAAGTTGGTCAGAAACTGGGAATAGATGAACCGAAAGTAGCTATAATTGCACCGACAGAGCAAGTGATTGAGTCAATTCCATCGTGTGCTGACGCTGCCAAATTGAAAACTAGAGGAGAGAATGGCTTTTTTAACGGCGGAATAGTTGATGGTCCCATGGCGCTTGATGTAGCTTTGGATTCAGAATCGGCAAAAATAAAAAAAATCACTTCCCCCTGTGCCGGCGATGCGGACTGTTTGCTTTTCCCCAGCATCGATTCAGGAAATGTTTTTTATAAAACCAACACCAAACTTTGTCATGCCAACCAGGCCGCAGTGGTTTTCGGTGCAAAAGTTCCCATTGTTTTATCATCGCGGGGAGATGACACGCAAACAAAGTTAAACTCGATTGTGTTAGCTGTATTATTGAGTAATTAGAACTATGGATGAATACCGAATATTAGCGATTAATCCGGGGTCGACATCAACTAAGTTTGCCGTGTATTTTAACGAAGAATGCAAGTTGAATAAGACATTACGTCATTCGATCGATGACTTGTCTGGCTACACAAACATACTGCAACAATTTGATTACCGTAAGGGGATGATTATTGATTCGTTGTTGGAAGAAGGTTTTGAGGTGGATCGCATCAAATTTATTATTGGTCGAGGTGGTTTGACCTATCCTCTGGAATCAGGCGTTTATTTGGTAAACAACGAAATGCTGTTGCATGCCAGTCAGGGAGTTTACGGGCAGCACGCCAGCAACCTGGGGCCTTTGATTGCTGATTACATAGCCAACCAAATACCCGGAGCTCAGGCTTTTATTGCGGATCCGGTGGTTACTGATGAAATAAGCGATATTGCTCGAATTACAGGTCATCCAAATTTCGAGAAGAGATCAATCTTTCATGCGCTGAATCAGAAAGCAACAGCTCGTTTTCATGCTAAAAAACAAGGTGAAATATATGAAGATATGAACCTGATTGTCGCTCATCTGGGAGGAGGTATTTCCGTTGGAGCACACCAAAAAGGACGCGTTGTGGACGTTAATAATGGCTTGGATGGAGATGGCCCGTTTAGCCCAGAGAGAAGTGGGGGATTACCAACCGGACAAGTAGTCGACTGGTGTTTTGATAGTAACATGACTAAGGACGAAGTTCGTCGCATGGTGGTTGGAGAAGGTGGCTATGTCGCTTATTTGAAAACCAACAATGCGAAAGAAGTTGAGGAGCTTGCCGCCCGGGGAGATGCGCAGGCAAAGTTGATTCAGGACGCTATGGCCTACCAAGTAGCAAAATCAATTGGACAAATGGCTGTAGTTTTTGACGGCGTTGTGGATGCCATTCTGCTAACCGGTGGTGTTGCTTACAATAACTATTTAACGGATTACATTCGCAAAAAAGTACAATTCATTGCCGAGGTATTCGTTTATCCAGGCGAAGATGAATTAGAAGCATTGGCAAAAAATGCCCTGAGAGTAGCTCGGGAAGAAACTCAGGCTAAAAGTTATCATCCTAAAATTCATACGAAATAGCTTCCCGTTTTGCCATATTCAATCTTCTGGATATGAATAGCATAAAACTTCAACAACTAAATAATACGCCCAACTATCCGTAATTTTTTGAATGCCTTTTTACCTGCTTCGCCGATAAACACTAGGTAAATGCGAACAATTTTGTAACTTGACACCATTGAAAATATCATTGATATATGAGTGCTTATTTATTTGTAATTAGTCTTTGTGTTGTTGTCATCATTTCATTTTTCTTTAGTCTTTTGGCAAAGAAAACCAATATTCCAAGTGTGCTAATGCTTATTTTGTTGGGACTTGGAATTCAACAATTACTTATGTATTTCGGACTCGAACCTGAGTATTTTAATACGCTTGAGGTGCTCGGAATTGTTGGCTTGATAATGATTGTTCTGGAAGCAGCATTGGATCTTGAATTGAAAAAGGAGAAGTGGCCAATCATCTGGAAATCATTTGTAATTGCGTTTGTATCACTTGGAGCATCCAGTGTGCTTATAGCATTCGTGACACAACTATTTATACAGAATCTCGATTTCTTATCTTCCCTTATTTATGCCATTCCGTTTTCAATTATGAGTAGTGCGATCATTATTCCCAGTGTGTCGAATCTGGCAAAAGACAAGCGCGAATTTATGATTTACGAAAGCACTTTTTCAGATATTCTTGGTATTATGGCATTCTATTTTCTCATTGAAAACATCGATGCTAGTGGCGCTGGTGAAGTTGCTTTTGCACTGGGAAGTAATATATTAATAACTCTTATAATTTCAGTAATATTGAGCTACGCGCTCACCTATGTAATTCAAAATATTAAAACAGAGGCAAAGTTCTTCTTGTTTCTGGCAGTTTTGGTCTTGCTTTACGCTGTCGCCAAGTTGTTTCACCTGTCTTCGTTACTAATTATTCTGATGTTCGGACTTTTATTACGCAACCACAAAGTACTCCTGTGGGGACGGTTAGAAAAATGGCTAAACGACGATGCAATTGATGGACTATTCGAGAATTTTAAAATGATTACGATTGAAAGTTCATTTCTGGTAAGGACTTTTTTCTTTGTGGTATTCGGAATTAGCCTTTCCCTTACATCACTTGTAAACTGGGAAGTTTGGATGATGAGTGGTTTATTTCTCGTTATTCTGTATGTTATTCGTTATATCATGTTCTTTTCAGTTGAAAGAAAGGATATTTTTCCTCAAATATTTTTAGCTCCTCGTGGTTTGATTTCGATACTTTTATTTTTTGCCATCCCGGAAGAATATCAAGTTCCCGAGTTTGAAAGTGGTGCGCTTTTGGTTGTCATTATCTGTTCGAGTTTGATTATGGCGTGGTCATTAATTTCAGAAACCTCAAAAGCAAAGTCATTAACCAAAACGAAAGCACCAGAATCTGCTTCAACCAATGATTTGCCAATTGAGGGTAGCAAACTAAGTGGTGGCGAGATCGATAAATAAGCGTGATTTGTTAATCTGATTGTTGAGCGAACTAATTATAAATGCGTGATAATTTGGTGTTGTTTGCCGAGTTTCAAAAGAAATCTTTTATTTTTGAGAGTCAAGCGAGGCATGATTGAACTAACTTACTAAACGACTATGAAATACCTCTTTTTTCTAATTTCATTTTTTGTATGTTTTAATTTGGTTGCACAACAAACCGATGTTAATTACGACGAAAATGAGATTCCTGATTATAAATTACCGAAATTGCTGATTACGGAATCTGGTCGAAAAGTTAAAAACGTAAAGCGTTGGGAGAAGAAACGTCGTCCGGAGCTATTGGAAATATTTAAACACGAAATATATGGAAATATTCCAGAAGAAATTGATATTTCCGACGTGATTGTCCATGAGGAAAATGGCGTTTTTTTTGACGGACTGGCCAAGCGTAAGCAAGTGGAAATAATCTTTAAAAAAGACGATCGCGAATTGAGTGCAGAGATATTGATCTATACACCAAAGGATTCAGTAAAGGCTCCTGTTTTTGTTGGTTATAACTTTAGCGGAAACCATACAATTTCTTACGATCCGAACATTCGGCTGACTGAGTCCTGGGTGCCCGATAATCCGTCTTGGGGAATCGTTCACAATCAGGTTACCGAACAATCCAGAGGAGTAGCGACCGATAAATGGCCGGTTAAAAAGATGATCGAAGCCGGATATGGTGTGGCAACAATATATTGCGGCGATATTGATCCTGACCGGGATAACTTTCAGGATGGCATTCATCCATTTTCGTATCAGTTGGGGCAATTTCGCCCGGGATATGACGAATGGGGAAGTATCTCTGCCTGGGCTTGGGGACTATCAAAAGCGATGGATTATTTTACAACTGATCAAGATATTGATTCGACCAAGGTAATGGTTTTTGGTTTTTCGCGTATGGGAAAAGCAGCTGTTTGGGCTGCTGCATTAGATCAACGTTTTGCGATGTGTATCTCCAATAACTCCGGTTGTATGGGAGCGGCATTGTCTCGCCGTCGCATTGGAGAAACAATTGGGATTATTACTTATCATTTTCCACACTGGTTTTGCGAAAACCTGAATAAGTATTCCGGACACGAAGATAAACTACCAATAGACCAACACATGCTTTTAGGAATGATCGCCCCCCGGCCGCTCTATGTAACCAGCGCTACGGCCGATTTGTGGTCAGATCCGAAAGGTGAATTTTTGTCGACACTGGAAGCCGGAAAAGTATACGAACTATACGGTGAGAAAGGTTTGCCCGTAACCGAAATGCCTGCACCTAATACGCCGGTTTCGGAAACTGTGGGTTACCATATTCGGACCGGGAAGCACGATATTACTCCTTATGATTGGGAACAATTTATCAACTTTGCCAACAAACAGTTTTACTCCCAACCTGAAGAATAGTGGGTTTTTAGTTTCGTACTGATGAAAAAATATGTCGTTTTTATGCGTGGTATTAATGTGGGAGGGAACAAAAAAGTTCCTATGAAACAATTGAAAGATGTTTTAACGCGAAATGGATACCATAGTGTAAAAACGCTTTTGGCTTCGGGAAATGTCGTTTTTGAAAGTGAGAAGGAACGAATTCGTTTGGTTCAGGGCATCATTGAAGAAGCTTTTGGTTTTTCGATACTTACCATCGTATTTCCTTTCAACTACATTAAGGGCATTTTGGAAACTCAGCCATTTAAGGACGTTGAAACGGCTTCAACGATCAAATGCAATGTTACTTTTTCGCAAGCTGAGTTTAAAACCTCGCTAAGTATTCCGTTTCAAAACGAAGATGGTTCTTTCAGGATTCTTCAAGTTACTGATCATTCTGTGTTTTGGATGAGTGATACGAGCAAAATAAAAACAACGGAGGTCATGAAACTTTTGGATAGGGAATTTGGGAAAGAAATTACTACCCGAAATTACAATACGGTTGTGAAGCTGGCAAACCTGGCATCTTGATAAAATTTGATTGACGGTTGTCAGGATTGAACAGGATAGCCAATCTCATTATTCTTACTTAATTTGATTGAAACTGAAATTAACCGACTAACAAACAAACTTATGCAACACAATAACTTTCTGGCTTTCGATCTGGGAGCATCAAGCGGAAGAGCAATTTTAGGCACGTTGGAACAAGGAAAACTGAAACTGACAGAGGTTCACCGCTTTGATAATCAGATGCAATACATCAATGGACATTTCTTTTGGAACATCTTCAGCTTGTTTAATGAGTTAAAAAAAGGCTTAAAAAAATGTATTCAGGAATTTGGTGTTCAACCGGATTCTATTGGAGTTGATACCTGGGGAGTTGATTTTGTGCACTTGAACAAAGAAGGAATGATCATTTCGCTTCCGTTTGCTTATCGCGATTCGCGAACAGATACTTCCATGGATGACTTGTTTGCTAGAATTCCCAAAGAAGAAGTGTACGAACAAACCGGGATTCAGTTTATGCAATTCAATAGTTTATTTCAGCTTTTTTCTATGATTCAGGATCAATCATCATTGCTAGAGATCACCGATAAAATTTTATTTATGCCTGATGCGCTGAACTATCTTTTTTCAGGTGAAGCTGTTGCTGAATATACCATTGCAAGTACCAGTCAGATGGTTGTTCCTGGTGAGATGAAATGGCAAACCAGATTAATAGAGAAGGCAGGAATTCCTACTTCAATTTTAGCCAATTTAGTGAAGCCCGGCACCCGAATTGGAAAAATAAAACCAGATGTGGCTCTAGAAACAGGAAGTGCAGAAGTGCCGGTGATTGCCGTCGCCGGACATGACACTGCCTCTGCTATTGCTTCGGTGCCGGCTGATGACAAAAACTACGCTTATATCAGTTCGGGAACCTGGTCGCTGATGGGGATTGAAAGTGAGAAACCTTTGGTGTCGTCAAAAACACTGGAAATGAACTACACGAACGAAGGGGGAGTGGAAGGAACAACTCGCTTTTTAAAAAATATTATGGGCATGTGGCTCATCCAGGAATGTCGACGTGCCTGGCTCGATAAGAACAACTACACGTGGGACGAAATGGTGAAACTTGCGTCAGGTTCCGAACCATTTAAATATTTGATAAACCCTGACGATTCATGCTTTTTGAATCCGAAGAATATGCCTGAGGCAATTATAGAATACTGTTCGATAACAGGCCAGGGGAAACCCGAAAACCATGCTCAAATTATTCGTTGTGTGTATGATAGTTTGGCTTTGAAATACCGATTTACACTAGACCAAATTCTTACCGTAAGCGAAGAGCCTATTGAGAAGATACACATCATTGGAGGAGGCGCCAAAAATCGTTTTTTAAATCAACTAACAGCTGATGCTACAAAGCTAAAGGTGGTTGCCGGACCAACAGAAGCAACAGCTACCGGAAATATTCTGTTGCAGGCCAAGGCAATGGGAGCATTGCAATCATTGGCCGAGATGCGCACAGTTGTAAGGCATTCTTTTGAAGTGGAAGAATTTACTCCCGGCTCTGATTTGGACTGGGATGCTGCGTATCAAAGATATACCAGTTTAAAGTAAGTCTATCGAAAAAGCTGAATGAATCATCAAATTTGAATTTTGCGTATTTAAGTTTTAAAAATTATGCCAAACAGATGGTGTAAAATGTTTGCTTTTATAAGCATATCAGTTAATTTAGACATCTTAATTGTATTAGGGCAATTTTCATATAAATAATTCTTTTAGTGGACGATATAACTGTTGGTAGACGTAGAAATAGAACCTTGATTTTTCTGATATTGGCTTTTTTTGCTTTTGCGAATACAGTTCAAGGGCAAAACGAGTATCATTTTGATGAAAGTGATATTACGATTGAAGGAAGTTTGAGGCCCTTTATGCCTACAATTAGTGTTGAGCAAATATCAATGAGCCGTTATCAAGTATATTTTGCTCTTCATTCCTCTGCGCCGAGCCAACTGCCTGATTTCTCAATGACTTTTAAATTCCCCAAAAATAAAATTAATCAACTGTGGAACTCTCAAACGTGGTCAAATAAGTCTTATTTTTCATTGCCATCGTATGACCGTGCCACAGCCGACTTTTCCATTATTTCCGGCTTGACACTTAATGATCAGAACCAAATAACGTTTACTTGCAGCGATCGATTCGATTCGAGGTTTGCGACTACATTTGTGAAAGAACAAAATGATACCTTAGAGTTTGGGGTCACTTTTTTTGAAGATAATCCTCCACGATCAAGCACGCAGGATTACGTTGCACAAATACTGATCGATTTTAGAAACATTCATTTTTCACAGGCAGTTTACGAAGCTTCAAAGTGGCGGTTCCAAAAGGTTTTTAACTATGCCGCTTTAAAATCGAACAGAAGTGTAGCTCCGGTTTATTCAACCTGGTATCCAATGCATCGTGGTATTCCGTTAGAGAATATTTCCCGCGAACTGGATTCACTTAGAACTTTTGGTTTCAAATCAATTTTAATTGATGATAGTTGGCGCTCGTTGGTGAAACTAAAAGTAGATACCGTTTACGATTACGAGAAGGCTGACTTAAAAAACTTGAAGCTCTTGATCGAAAAAAGTAATGCAATGGACATGAAGCTTTATTTGTGGTATTCATTACCATTTATGGGTGGCAATCCGGTGATTACTAAGAAATTTAAAGGGAAATACCTTCGATATAAAGATCCACAACAAATATATGTTTTGGATCCGCGCTATCTGGATGTTCGTAACCACTTGGTGAGCACCTATTATAACTTCTACAAAGATTGGCTATTTGATGGAATTTGGTTTGATTTTATCAATAATTTTTATCCCGATGAACCGATTGTCGTGAGCGAGGATTTGGGACGTGACTTTACGGATGTTCAATTGGCGGTCGACAGTTTGATGGCAGGAATGGTATCTCGGTTGCAATCCGTCAATCCGAATGTCTTTATGGGGCAGGAGTTTAATCCAGTTGGGCCGGATCAGAATCATGACCGAAATTTTATAGTTGGTTTCGTTGGTGTCGACGGTACGAAACTGATACGGGAAAAGATGGTCAATAATCGCATCTTGTATGGACGATATACTCCATTTATGGAGATTATGGGAATTCATCCACGTGATAAAAGTGAAGATGTTGCACGTAAATTTCAATCCATCATGTTTGGAAATCCACACTTGTCGTTTTTTACTACCACCTTGCCTGATGATGCCAAACAAACCATTCGGTTTTGGTTAAACTATTGGAAGGAGAATCACGAAGTATTAATGGAGTCAGATTTCGAACCTCAAAAGGTTGCAAACATGTACCCCATTATTAAAGTGAAAGGGGATGAGAAGATTATTTATGCTTTGTATGGCGATTACACGTTGAGTTTGCCGCTGGCTGTTGATCGCCCCATTGATGTCATAAATTCAAAAGAGACGACTCAGGTTCAGTTTTTAGTAAACGAAGATGGAAATAGTTATAAGTATAAAATATTTAATCATTTAGGCGATATGGTCGAGCAGGGGGATTTAAAAGTGAAGCGTAAAAATTCGATTCAGATTGAAATTCCTGAAGCAGGTTTTATTCGTTTTCTTCCGAATTAAAAGGATCTCCCACAATTGGCTGGTAATGGCGTTTTAGCCATCGAGCCAACCCATCCAACCCGGGAAATAGCACCCGTTCGGTAATATTCGCCTGGTCAAGTTTATCGCGAACCTCCCACTTCAGTTCTTTCGGAATAATAATCCTGCGGTAAAGCCCCGGATGTTTAACGAGCCATTGATCAAGTGTGGTTGTTGGTTGGGTCATTACACTAAAAAAGGCATATTGGTTAACAATTCGTTGATCCAGAGATGGAGGCTCAAAAAATATGACTTGATCTTTGCCTAATTTCTTGTCAAAATCGCTCAACGAAACGATGTTCTCCTCAAGCATTTCCACGGTAAAAGCATTACACTTTTCGTCGCATAGCAGTTGATTTAGAGGTTCTGAAACCAACTTATTGGCTTTCACAAAATCTACTTTCCATATTACCCCGTCAATATCAAACTTCTCGGTATTTGATGTTGCAAAATGCATCGCTACAAATGGTGAATAAGTCCAGTCGAGCAGGCGGGTAGGGAGCCCATGATGCTGAGCCATAACCAAGGATCTCCAGAACGATGCACTTAATTGTGCATCTTTTGAGATGCTGTATTTTCTGAAGTTTCGGAGTAGGTGATATTCTAACTCGGAACGCGCACCACAGTTACGCAGAAAACTATTTTTAAGTTCGTAGCTGGCATCTGACAACCCGCGAAAAGCGTAGTCGGAACGGTATCGGCTCAACCGGGGTTTCCATGAATCATGGTAAACTTCTTCGCACAGTTCTTCCCAACTTTGAACAACGTAGTCGTTTTGGTAAATCTTTTTTGTTCCCATCTTTTCAAAATTGTCAAAAAAAATTGGAACTATAAATCACGAAGACCATCTTTTTTGATGCTGACTCAAATAAAAAAGCCAACACGTTCTTTTCAAAAATATCTGTTAAATAAATTTAAATAACCAAAGTAGGTTGCCGCTTTCCCTCTTAAATTCTATTTTAGTTGGGCATTTGTTGAAAATTTAAAAATGAGGGAGCGCTTTTTTATTCTGGTATTTTTATTGAGCTGTTTTTTTGCTCAGTCATTTGCGCAAAATAATGACGATCTCACTAACCTTCTTCAAGTGCCTCTGTTCTATCCTGAAATAAATCCGGAAAGTGCGATAGGTATTTATTCGCTCGATTTGCCATTTTATTTTCCAGATGCAGATCCTAAAAAGCATGAGCTTTCAGTTAGTTATACTATGGGAAATACGTGGCATCCGAGTGCACGTTTTCTGTATCCACAAAATTTGACTGTTGACCAGCAAGAGGAGCTTGCTGAAATTCCGATGACTGTTCGTCCTGGTTATTTTGAAGTAATGGGAATTGAAACCAGAGACAAAGCTTTTCACTCTGATGGCGTTATTCAACATCTGAGGCTAACCTATTTGAATACCTGGACGTCAAAACACAGTTTGATTGTTAATTTAAATCTGCATCAGTTGGTTGGCGGATCGTCAATTTTGAACTATTTGGTTAGTGATAATTTTATAGAAACTTTCCATTCGAATTTTGCTGTCGAGGATAACTACGGACGAAGGCTTTACC
The DNA here is from genome assembly GCF_055140945.1 of Sunxiuqinia sp. NCBI lineage: Bacteria > Pseudomonadati > Bacteroidota > Bacteroidia > Marinilabiliales > Prolixibacteraceae > Sunxiuqinia > Sunxiuqinia sp. Next base: position 116,647 of record NZ_JBSQYS010000010.1, on the reverse strand, counting down.
CATTCAACCGGGCTTCCATTCAGTTTACAGATGAGGAGGGAAATACTTTTCGAAAAAATAAAGGAGATTTTTTTACAAGTGTGGTTGATGCACATTATTACCGTCAACTTTTTACGTCAAAAAGCTCTGATTTTCATTTCGGTTCGCAACTGGGAGGGCACTTGTCTATTCCTGTTAATCACGTACATCCTTACTTAATTCCAGGTCTCTCGGCCGGCTTCAGAATGGATTTCCCGTTAGGAGAACGAAGTTCGTTCACTTATGCTTTAGATGGGGGAATAACCGATCAGCTTTTTGCGAAGGTGGGGAGCGGTGTTCGCGCAATCGATTGGAGGTATCGCAAGCATGGACGCACTTTTTTCGGACTCAACCTGATGTCGAAAAAAAAGAATATGACTGTAATTGGTCTGGCTGTAAATTATCAGGATCCTTTGTTGAAAGGCTACTATTTTACCTGGGATCAGACCGGATACCACGAAATTGGTATTGACGTATTGAAGGAAGGTGATGTTTGGGAAGGTGAACTGATTTCCCGGCAGTTTTATTTGTCGAAATTAACACCAGCAGCGTTATATTACTTTTCGTTAAAGACGTATTTCATATTCGGATTTCATAAAAATGGGCACGAGTTTAATGTTTATTGTGGCGAAGATATGTTTTCGTTCAATAATGCACCCGACATCCAATTTAGTTTTCAGTATCGGTTTTCTCCATTTGGAAAGAAGTAAGAACTTTGTTACTCCTTATATTACCCGCTGTGGCTACTCTTTTTTCCCGGCCCAGTTTACAGCAGCCGAATAGTGATCCCTCACTTTGAGATTTTGAAACGATTCGTTCGTGTGCCCAAAAACCGAGTAAAACGAACGGATGCCATCAAATTCTTGCCACCAAATTAGTGGATGATCTCCCATTTTCCAATCGTCATTTTTCGATTTTTTAATACTCGATTCGTCAAGACTGGCAAGAACGCGAACCTTTTCGCGTGGGTTTTCTGTAAAACTATACCATTCATCAAAAGTTGTATAACTGTCCATTCCTTCAAAAACTTTCATGGCCGGATGATTATGGTCTTCGATAATAACTTTTCCTTCTTGCGCTGGTGGGTGTGTAAAAAAATAAGCACCGCATAGTTTTCCAAACCAATTCCATTCATATTCGCAGTCGGAAGCAGCATGAATGCCGACAAAACCCTTCCCGGTCTTCATAAATGTTTCAAAAGCTTTTTGTTGATTTGGATTTAAAACGTCTCCTGTCGGACTCAGGAAAACAACCACGTCAAAATTAACCAGAAAATCCATCGTGAACAGATTCGCATTTTCGGTGGCAGTCAAGTTCCAACCTTCCTGAAGTGCCAGTTCATCGAACATTTTAATGCCACTTGAAATCGATTGATGGTGCCAGCCTTCGGTTTTAGAGAATACCAGTACGTTCAAGGTTTTTGGAGGGAAATTTTTACTGGGTTGAGCATATCCTGAAAACAGACTAATGCCGAGAACCATTAGGAGAAATATTTTTTTCATGGCTTAATTCGAATTGGTTTATAGTGATACAATAATACAAAAAAAAGGTTGTCCTCAAGCGAGAACAACCTTTTGAATTATAGTCTTGTTTTTTTTTACATCAAGAAACTCAACAAGATACCTGCACCAATAGCAGAGCCAATTACTCCCGAAACGTTCGGAGCCATGGCATGCATTAGCAAGTGGTTTGTTGGGTCCTCTTTCAATCCCATGGTTTGCACTACACGCGCGCTATCGGGCACCGCTGATACTCCAGCTGCACCAATCATCGGGTTAATTCTATTGTCTTTTTTGGAGAACAAGTTCATAATCTTAGCACTGATGACACCACCAGCCGTTGCGATAACAAAAGACGCTGCACCAAGCAAGAAAATCTTGATTGACGAAGGGGTTAAAAATACGTCAGCTTGTGTAGATGCTCCTACCGTAATACCAAGCAAAATAGTAATGGTATTAATTAAGGCAAAGTTTGCAGTGTCAGCCAAGCGTTTTGTTACGGTTGATTCTTTCAGTAAATTACCAAAGAACAACATACCTAATAGGGGCAGAGCTGATGGCGCGATATAAGCCGTCAAAATCAAACCAACAACGGGGAACAAAATTTTCTCTAGCTTAGAAACCGCTCTTGGAGGTTTCATGCGGATGAGACGTTCCCTTTTGCTCGTTAAAAGTCTGATAACCGGAGGTTGAATAACTGGAACTAAGGCCATGTATGAGTAGGCTGCAATTGCAATTGGACCAATGAGGTTTTTCACCGTTTCTCCATTGGCCATCACATTCAGACCGTTGGCTAGTTTCGATGAAATGAAGATTGCCGTTGGGCCGTCGGCACCACCAATAATACCAATCGCACCAGCTTCCGGTGGTGCAAATCCCATCCAAAGTGCTCCAAGGAATGTTAAGAAGATACCAATTTGGGCCGCTGCTCCCAATAACATTAATTTCGGATTTGAGATTAATGAAGAGAAGTCAGTCATGGCGCCAATTCCTAAGAAAATTAATGGTGGATACCAGCCCTGCACAACCCCTTGATAAAGAATATTCATGACAGATCCCGGCTCGTAAATTCCTAATTTCAGGTTGAAGTCAACGGCCTGAAACATCGGAATGTTTCCGATCAGAATACCAAAGCCGATTGGCACCAGCAATAGTGGTTCAAAATCGTATTTGATAGCCAGAAACAAAAATACGAAGCCGATGAACATCATTAGAATGTGCTTCCACGAAACGTTTGCAAAACCGGAAAATTCGTAAAAGTTAAATAATCCGGAAACCGCTCCTGAATAGTTTTTGTATACGTATCCGTCACCGGTTAGTTTACCGTCTTTCAAGCTAAGTTCACGAGTGCCAAGCTCCAACAATTCGTCCTTTGAGACATAGTCATTGGATTGGCTATTCGGATTCATGTTTTTATACAGGTGGGTAACTGTTTTTGGATAGAACCCTAATATGACTTTATCATCTTCTATTTTCCATTTACCCGAATAACGTTGTTTCAAAGAGTCCATCACAAACGTGTTGTTCTCCGAAAAAGAAAGTGTTTTGTAACGTTTAGCCGTTTCAAAATCTTCCTTCTTGTCTACCTCCGGGTTGAATGTAGGCGACGCGACATAACCATCGCTTCGGTTAATCCATTTCCCATCGGTTATTTTTTCAGCTAAATCACTGCTTTCATCAGCCCTGGTAAATGAGGGTAAAATCAACAGCAACGCAGCTATTATTAATAATAGTTTTTTCATTACCAGCAGATTTTTTAGCTAATTTCAATTAATACATCATCCTGTAGCACAGCATCTCCTTCTTTAACTTTGACGGCTGTTACTTGACCCGATTTCTCAGCAAGTACCTGGTTTTCCATTTTCATGGCCTCCATGATGAGTAAGTTTTGACCTTCTTTCACTTCGTCGCCAACAGCTACAAGCATTTTAAAAATGGTTCCCGGAAGAGGCGCTTTTACGGCTGTTCCTCCGCTGGACTGTTGCTTTTTGATTTGACCTTCGCCAGGTTGTTGAATAATCGGTTTACGAACAAGTTTTGGGGTTTTAGAGGACTTCACCTCACCCTTAATTTCAACCTGGTATTTGGTACCGTTCACTTCAATTGTGGCAATGTTTTCTTCAATATCTTTGACATGAACATCGTATTCATCGCCGCTTATGGTAAATTTGTATTTTTTCATTTTCTAAAAATTATGCAATAATATTATTATCGCGGCCAGTTATTGGTCACACTGTAAATTTTTGAACTCCACGGGGAATAAGCTTTCTTAACCTTTTTGATGGTTACAATGTTACTTTCTTCGTCGTGTTGGTTTATAAAATAAAGGTGCAGTGCCATACCTATCGCGGCAGTCACATTTCCTTCTATGTGGCATTCTCCTTCTGTGTCTTCGCAATGGGGGTCTTTCTTTTTAGGTTCTTTCTTTTTGAACTTCATGTTGATTAGCTTTGGAAGCCTCAGAAAAACAATCACGAGCAAGGTCAAAGCGAAGAACACGATAAAGAACCCAACAAGGGCAACGGTCCATCCGAAATCCATTTGAGAAGCCAATATGATTAAAAGATTATTCATAGACTAGTTTGATTATAATGGAATGTTTGAATGTTTTTTAGGTGGATTGACAAGCTTTTTAGTTGCTAAGCTTTGTAGGCCACGAATAATACGAATACGAGTGTTACGAGGCTCAATGACATCGTCAATATAGCCGTATGATGCAGCTTGGTATGGATTTGCAAACTTTTCTTTGTATTCTGCTTCGTGTTCAGCTATAAACTTAGCACGTTCTTCAGGATCCTCGATTGAAGAAAGCTTACGTCCTTGCAATACTTCAACAGCACCGGCAGCTCCCATTACTGCAATTTCAGCTGATGGCCATGCATAGTTTAAGTCGCCACGCAATTGTTTACACGACATTACATCGTGTGCTCCACCGTATGACTTACGCAAAGTAATCGTGATCTTTGGCACAGTTGCTTCGCCGTAAGCAAACATTAGTTTTGCTCCGTGTGTAATGATACCGCCATATTCTTGCTTACTTCCAGGTAAAAATCCAGGAACGTCAACCAGCGTGACGATTGGAATGTTGAAGGCATCCAGAAAGCGAACAAATCGAGCAGCTTTACGTGATGCTTCAATATCGAGAACTCCGGCTAAGTAATTCGGTTGGTTGGCAACAATACCAACAGGTTGTCCGTCGAACTTAGCGAATCCAACAATGATATTTTTGGCATAGTTCCGGTGTACTTCTAAAAATTCGCCATAGTCGGCTAACGAGTGAATCACCTCTTTTACATCGTAGGGTTGGTTTGGATTGTCCGGAATGATTTCATTCAATGAATCTTCCAATCGGTCAATTGGGTCGTCGCAGTCGGTAATTGGTGCATCTTCCAAGTTGTTTTGAGGAAGGTATGACAATAGTTTGCGGATGACCAAAAGTCCTTCTTCTTCATTTTCAACTAAGAAGTGAGAAACTCCTGATTTTGATGCATGAACCTTACCGCCACCTAAATCTGCAACTGAAATATCCTCTCCGGTAACAGTTTTAACAACTTTAGGACCGGTTACAAACATGTACGAGTTTTCCTCGGTCATCATGATAAAGTCAGTTAGGGCAGGGGAGTATACCGCTCCACCGGCGCAAGGACCAAAAATGGCTGAAATTTGAGGAATAACACCTGACGCCAGGATGTTGCGTTCAAAGATTTCAGCATAACCAGCCAAGCTAGTCACACCTTCCTGAATACGTGCGCCACCACTGTCGTTGATTCCAATAACCGGAGCGCCTGCTTTCATGGCCATATCCATAACTTTGCAGATTTTTTGTGCAAAGGTTTCAGACAGGGATCCACCAAATACGGTAAAATCCTGTGAGAAAACATAAATTACACGACCGTCGATTGTTCCGTGACCGGTAACAACACCATCGCCCATAAATTTGGTTTTCTCCAAACCAAAGTTGGTACAACGGTGAGTGACAAACATGTCAAACTCTTCGAAACTACCTTCGTCTAGTAGCATTTCGATGCGTTCACGTGCGGTGAATTTGCCTTTGGCATGTTGGGCTTCAATTCGTTTGATGCCGCCACCTAATTTGGCCTCTGCACGTAATTCAATTAATTTGTTGATTTTATCTTGATTGCTCATTGTATATATAATAAATGATTTTTGGTTATTTATCGCTGCAGAACTCAGTTAATACGCCAAGTGTTGATTTTGGATGCAAGAAACCAATGTTCAACCCTTCGGCTCCTTTTCTTGAGGTTTTGTCGATCAGGCGGATACCGTCTTCTTCTGCTTGCTTTAGTGACTCATTAATGTTGTCGACAGCAAAAGCCAAGTGATGGATTCCTTGTCCTTTTTTCTCAATGAATTTACCAATTGGCCCTTCTGGATCGGTTGACTCTAATAATTCAATTTTAGTGTCACCAACTTTAAAGAAGGCTGTTTTTACCTTTTGGTCGGCAACCTCTTCAACAGCATAGCATTTTAGGCCTAATACTTTTTCGTAGTATGGTATGGCTTCTTCTAAGCTGTTTACCGCAATTCCAATGTGTTCAATATGTGAAACTCCCATGATTAGTTATTTATATAAATGGTTGATAGTATGTTTATTTATTTGTTAGAGTATTTTTTTAACAAATTGCTCAAAAGTTCGAAAATTGATTAAAAAAAGGAGCAATTAAAGTATAATTATAAAAACAGATTGAATACGAAAACAGGCAGGATTCCCCTGCCTGTTTGATTGTTATACGTTTTGCTGCTGTTGGACAAAATGATAATGAGAACCGAACCGTTCAAATGCGGCTTTGTCCAATGCTTCTCTATGTTCGGGATGTGCAATAGATGTTAGTAAGCGCGCACGTTCTTGTAGCGTCTTTCCGTACAAGTTAACGGCTCCGTATTCGGTAACAACCCAGTGCATATTGGCACGAGTACTTACAACACCTGACCCTGGTATTAGTATCGGACTAATTTTAGAAACCCCTTTTGCCGTAACAGATGGTAACGCAATAATTGGTTTACCGCCCTTTGAATGACCAGCTCCACGGATGAAGTCTATCTGACCACCAACACCTGAATAATGTATTGTTCCAATTGAATCGGCACAAACTTGTCCGGTTAAATCAACAGCCAGCGCAGAGTTGATTGCCGTAACCTTGTCGTTTTGTCTTACAATGTGTACATTATTTGTATGGGCAACATCCATCATGGCAACCATTGGGTTGTCGTCAATGAAGTCGTATAGTTCTTTGGTTCCCATCAAAAATGAAGCAACCATTTTACCTTTATCGGTTGTTTTGTGTTTACCGGTAACAACTCCTTTTTCAACCAAAGGAAGAATACCATCAGCAAACATTTCAGTATGAACTCCCAAATCTTTGTGATTTCCGAGTTGAGCTAAAACAGCATTCGGGATACCACCGATTCCCATTTGCAAGCAAGCTCCATCTTCAACGAGTTCTGCTACATTCTTACCAATGGTTACGTCAATTTCTGAAAGTGCTCCCATTTCGTGTGCGTACAGCTCAATATCATCTTCAACAAATAAATCAATTTCGTTGATATGAATCATTGCATCGCCCCAGGCTCTTGGCACGTTAGGGTTAACAGCAGCGATAACAACGTCGGCACATTCAATAGCTGCTTTAGTTGCATCTACTGACGTTCCGAGCGATACAAAACCATGTTTGTCTGGAGTTGATACCATAATCATCGCTACATTCACTTTCAAGTATCCTTCGCGGATTAACTTTTGTGTCTCACTTAAAAACACGGGGATGTAATCGGCATACCCAGCTTGGGTTTGCTTTCGTAGGTTTCCTCCGACAAAGAATTGCTCCGCTGCGAAAATCCCTTCAAATTCAGGATTCGCGTATTCCACTTCTCCTTCGATGTGGATATGCTGGATTTTTACATCTTTGAGTTCACCGTTGCGTCCGCGTTCTACCAATGGCTTAATTAATGTGTGTGGGGTTACAGCCACACTACTTAAATGAACACGATCACCGGATTTTATAACTTTTACTGCCTCCTCAGGAGTAATGTATTTAATTTGCTTCATAATTGTGAATTAGAATAGATTGCGCTCTGAGATTTGCGGCAAATATAAAAAAGAATCTATCAATAATAAGCGAATGAAACTTATTTAAAAATGGTCTATACAATACAGGCTTGTTTGTAAAGTTAACGTTAATAAAAGGCGTGTGTTTTACAAAAGAATATTCGCTTTGATGTGCTATTGCTTTTATCTATCATAAATCACTACGGTAGGTTTTTCTAACTATTGAAAGTAATATTCAAATCCTTAAAAATTCAAAAATACAATCTACTTAGCAAGATTGATTTGTGTTTGGTAATATGTTAATAATAGTGGGCTTTTTTCAATTGATTTTGATGGTCAGAAAACTGCTTAGGTGAAAAATACTCTTATTGAATCATGCATCATTGTGAGTGCCACTTTCCCGATATTTTCAGAAATATGATAACTGAACTTATTTTCAGAATAATAAACTTTTGTCCCTTTTTTGCTATTTCTTCTGTTTTGATAAATAGATAAATTAAAATTGAAAAAGATCAAAATACTTGGTTACCTTTTAGTTGTAAACTGTATTAACAATTAGAGGATATAATAAGAAAAAGATCGGAATGTATGAATAAGCGGGGTGGATCATGCTTTTTCTTGTTGTCGTATATTATCCTGAAACAATCAACTCGCTGAAGGATTCTACATGTTTTCTGGAAGCGAACTCTGAAAAAACACATGGTTCAAGAACCTGTACGTTCCGACTGTATTTAGTTAATCACTGGTTCTTAGAGCTAGCAAAATTAATTGAAAGCCCCATGATTGAACAATCGCTTTTCTTCTTGAAAAACCAATTGAATAATTACCTCAAATTACGTACTAATTCAGATGATGATAAGGTTGAGCTAATTCCACTTTTCGATAAAAATGGTAAACAACAGGTTTCCAGCTTGGCAATGACTCTGGTGAGTATTGAAGAGGAACGGGTTTTAAAAAATCAGAATCTATACCGAGAAACACCACAGGGAACAATCGCCAAAACCGATCCCAAAATCATGGTCAATTTGTATGTACTTTTTGCGGCCAACTTTGGTGACGATGAGTTTGGTTATCGCGAATCGCTCAAGTTTATTTCATATGTCATTAGCTTTTTTCAGTCACACAGCCTTTTCACGCCTACCAACTTTCCCGATCTTGATGAGCAAGTTGCCAAGTTGACAACTGAGCTTCACACTCTCTCTTTTGAGCAGCAAAATAACTTATGGGGATCACTCGGAGCTAAACTGATGAGCTCGGTGATGTATAAAGTTAAAATGCTGGCTATCTATGACGATAACATTAAAATGGATGCTCCACCAATTACAGAAGCAAACCTTAACTCTTAAATGATGCAGTTGTTTAGCTATCAGTCACCCATGCAAATAGAGATTTTAAACGACTACTATGAGTCTTTAATATCTCCAGATTTTTCTTTTGTGCCAGAACGAAATACAGCTCGTTTAATGAAAGGTTTGGGGATTCGATCGATGGAGAAAAATGGAGTGTTGAGTTTTTTTGCTGAAGTTGATGAAACCGGAAAACTGAAAAATGATCAGGTTTCAGGATCATTCAAACTTGTCTTTTTTCTGAAGTTGAATACCCCTTCTTATTTTAATTTTACAAATCTTCCCTTTGATTCGGGCAATTCAAAAATTTATTATTTCTCGAATAAAGCCAGTAACGAGCAAGAGGTTTTTAACACCGGTGTCGATTCGCTGCTTTTAAACCAGAATACTCATACCGGTGATGCAGATCAGATTGTTGCTTCCGGAATGGTTTATTCATACATCCATGATGGAGATGACGGAGCGAAAACGGCTGAGCTGGTTTCGGTTGATAACGATGGAACTGTCGATTCGCAAGAATTAGATCCAGTCGATGAGCATTACAATTTTCAATTTAAACTGAATGATCTTCCTGCCGGAATGTATAAGCTAATGATTGATGGAGGGGAGGTAGACCGATTTTATTTTACCGGCGAGCAATTTTCAAACAGGCATTTTGGAGTGCTTGAACTGTTTAGTCAGACTCCTTCAAATTATAGATGGTTTACTAATGCTAACGAAGTTGCGCCCAAAAAATACCGAATAGCATTTGAACACCGCAAAACCACTTGGCGGTATCAGGTTTTTAACCGTAGCGAAGTCGATTTTTCAAATCCGGGAGTGCGGGAAGCCGATACACCCTGGGAATTTACCGATATCGGGAACAATGTTTTTGTTTCCGACAATCCAATGCCCTTAAAAGAAGCCTCTATAAAAGGAATTGCCCTGCTCGGCAAAAAAAATAATATGGCTTCAGTTCTTATCGATAATCTACCGAATCCCGATCCTTCGCTGATAAAGCCTGATCCGGGAGATCCAACAACAATTTACTCTGATATGTACATCTATCTCTGACACTTAAATTTTAATAAATTATGGCTAAAACGTACAAAACACCGGGAGTTTACATCGAAGAAATTTCGTTGTTGCCTCCATCCATAGCAGAGGTTGAAACTGCTATTCCGGCTTTTATCGGTTATACCGAAAAAGCCAAAAAAAATAATCAATCGCTGACCAATGTTCCAACCCGAATTACCTCGCTGTTGGAATACAAAGCCTATTTTGGTGGGGCTGATTCCGAAACAGGTATTGTCGTGAATATTAACGATACCTATGACACATCCGGCAATTTAAGCCGGGTTCTCGATGTTCCTGAACCTGCTACCAAATCAAAATTTTTAATGTACTACTCTCTGCAAATGTATTTTGCCAATGGAGGAGGACCATGTTACATTATTTCGGTGGGCGATTATGCCGCAACCATTAGCAAAAGCGATTTGGGAGCCAACGGTGGCTTAGCCGAACTGGCCAAAGAAGATGAACCCACCCTGATTGTTTTCCCCGATGCAACCGGTGTTTCAACGGTCGCCAATTTTTATGGTTTATATCAAGATGCCTTGCAGCAATGCCAAAGCCTTCAGGATCGCTTTACTATTTTAGATACCTACAACGAAGCCAGTGGGTTTGCTGACACCTTGCGCACGAACATTAGTTTGGGAACCGACTACCTGAAATATGGTGCCGTTTACTATCCGTGGCTGAAAACAACTTTACCCTATGTTTATCGTGAAAGTGATGTGAGTATTGCTCATGTTGAAGTTGATGCACCCGGAGGAACGACCAGTTACGATGGAGATAAACTCAGCGACCTGACTGCCAATACTGAACTTTACAATCAAATTAAAATTGAACTGAATAAACTGACATTGACTTTACCTCCGTCAGCAGCGGTAGCCGGAATTTATGCCCGTGTTGATAGTAGCCGTGGCGTTTGGAAAGCTCCTGCTAATGTGGGCGTAATGGAAGTAATTGGACCTAATAAAAAGGTGACTAATCTGGAGCAAGATGGATTGAATGTGCATTCAACCGGAAAGTCAATCAATGTTATTCGTTCGTTTGCCGGAAAAGGAACATTGGTGTGGGGTGCCCGCACATTGGCTGGTAACGACAATGAATGGCGGTATGTACCCGTTCGCCGGTTTTACAATTTTGCCGAAGAGTCAATAAAAAAAGGTTCGCAGTGGGTGGTATTCGAACCCAACGATGCCAATACCTGGATACGCGTAAAAGCCATGATCGAGAACTTCTTGACTAAGCAATGGCGTGCAGGTGCATTGGCCGGTGCTAAAGCTGAAGATGCTTACTTCGTAAAAGTTGGTCTTGGCGAAACTATGACTTCACTTGACATTCTTGAAGGACGCATGAATATTGAAATTGGCATGGCTGTAGTTCGCCCGGCTGAATTTATAATCCTGAAGTTTTCTCACAAACTCCAGGAGTCCTAAAACAAACCTTTAATTAATTTGATAAAAACGAAATATTATGCCAGAATATCCAATTCCAAAATTTCATTTTCAGGTTGAGTGGGGCGGAACCAAACTCGGGTTTTCCGAAGTTTCGGGCCTCGATGTTGAAACCGAAGTTATTGAGTACCGTGATGGGAACATGCCCGAATACAACAAGCTAAAAATGCCCGGCATGCAAAAGTTTTCCAATATTACCCTGAAGCGTGGTGTGTTTCAAAAAGACAATGAGTTTTACGATTGGTGGAATACCGTCAAGCTGAATACGATTGAGCGACGCGACATCATCATCAGCTTGTTGAACGAAGAACACGCACCGGTTTTGAGCTGGAAAATCAAGAATGCTTGGCCGGTGAAAGTTCAGAGCACTGACCTGAAGTCAGATGGAAACGAAGTGGCCATCGAAACACTTGAACTGGCCCACGAAGGTTTGTCAATGGAAATGAGCTAAATAAGATAAAACATGGACTTTACTTATCCACCAGTAGGATTTCACTTTTCTGTTGTATTTGAGTTATTGCCCCAGCTGCCCAACGACTTCCGTTTTCAGGAAGTTGGCGGGTTAACAGTTGATGTGGAAACGGAAGAATATAAAGAGGGAGGTGAAAACCGGTTTGTTCATCAACTGCCAACTCGTACCAAATATCACAACATTGAGTTGAAACGGGGAATGTTTATGGGCTCCGGAATATTGATGTGGTGTCGTAATGCCATTGAAAGCTTTAATTTTCAACCTACAAATCTAACGATTGCTTTATTAAATGAAGATCATATCCCGGTTGCTGCCTGGTATGTCGTGAATGCTTATCCTGTTTCGTGGTCGGTTTCAGATTTCAATGCCATGGAAAACAAGGTAGTCATTGAATCGATTAAGCTTCAATATAACTATTTCAAAATTCTAGCAATATAAATATGCCAGTAGTAATTCGAGAACTTGTTATACGAGCCAATGTAACTGATAACGCTCAAGATGAGTCGGCTTTCACTTCTGCTGAAAGTCAATCTTCAAAAGAAGAAATTATAAAAGAATGTGTTGAGCAGGTGATGGAGATTTTGAAACAAAAAACAGAACGTTAGCATGGATATTTTCACAGGAATGGAAGGTCAGTTGACCAAAATGAAAATAAATATTTGTGAAAACACCGAGCCTTTTAATCCGCGCACTGGCGAGGATTACGAATTTGTGGTTTTGGTGAATCCGGAGCAAATAAAACAGAAGTACGCGACTCAGTTTGACGAGTCGCAAGCTGATGGAGCAACGGGTGCCGATGTTCGTTTTCGCGTGCAAAAGCCACAGAAATTCGAAACCGACTTGCTATTCGACAGTACTGGTGTGATTGCTAACGACCAGATGCCCTTGTCCAATATCTTGGGCACAAAACAGGTTGAGGGAGTTGACTCACAATTGGAGCGTTTCAAAAAAATTGTGTTTAAGTACAATGGCGAAAACCATGAGCCCAACTTGCTGCAAATTCAGTGGGGAAGCTTTTTGTTTCGGGGGAAGTTGAAAGATTTGATCATTACTTACTCGCTTTTCAAACCAGATGGAACACCAATTCGGGCAAAAGCAAAGTGCACATTTGTTGAATCTATGGCTGATGCATTGAGAGCAGCTCGTGAGCGATCAGAATCTCCGGACTTAACGCATGTTCGAACACTAAAAAACGACGAAAATTTGCCCTTGATGTCACATCGGATATACAAAGATCCGGGTTACTATCGGGAGGTTGCAAAAGCAAATAAACTGCGCAGCCTCCGCCAAATTAATATCGGTACACAAATTCATTTTCCACCCATAAATAAAACAAGCCGATGACAAACCAACGGAACATAGCAACTCCTTCTTCAGGTAGTGTTGTAACATTCACCATCTTAATTAACGGAGAACCAATTCAAGATTCCATTGGGGTGAAGTCGATTTTCGTTAAGAAAGAAGTGAATCGGATTTCCTATGCTCAGCTAAGTATTTTGGATGGTTCAGCAGCGGAAGAGGATTTTGCTATTAGTAGTGGTTCGTCTTTTTTGCCGGGAAATGAAATTGAAATCCAGCTTGGGTACAATTCCGGGGAGCAAACCGTGTTTAAGGGAATCATCACAAAACATGGTTTAAAAACGCGCAATAATAATTCGTCAGAATTAAAGGTTGAGTGTCGCGACAAAGCTTACAAAATGACCTTAAATCGAAAAAGTAAATACTTTCACGAATTGACGGACGGTGAGCTTTGCGAGCAAATGGCTTCGGAAAACGGGGTGGAAGCCGACAATATTGAAACGGACACCTTTACAAATTCCAGTATTGTGCAGATGAATGTTTCGGATTGGGATTTTTTATTGAGCCGTTCCGAAGCTTGCAACAAACTGCTTTTTACCGACGATGGCAAGCTGAGTTTTAAAAAGCCGGATTTGAGCAGCGATCCTGTGTTGAGCCTAACTTATGGGAACGATATCATGGAATTTGAGGCGGAAATAGATGCCCGTGACCAATATGCCGCTGTTCACGGGGAATCGTGGGATAATACCAGCCTTGAAGTTTTAAAGTTGGAATCGGCCGAAGAGCCTTTCGAAGAAGCAGGCGATTTGTCGACCAGTAAGTTATCAGAAACAGTTGGCCTCGAAAGCTTGAATGCCAGGCATTCCGGGCAGCTGAAAACGGAAGAATTGCAGTCGTGGATTGATGCTAAGATGTTGAAAAGCAAACTGTCAAAAATAAACGGACGGGTGAGCTTTCAAGGTTTTGCCAGTGTAAAACCCGACGATTTAATTGAGCTAAACGGACTTGGCAGCCGCTTCAATGGAAATGTTTTTGTTGCATCGGTTAACCACGAAGTTGCACAGGGAGGATGGATAACTCATATCCAGTTTGGCTTGGATAAAGACTGGTTTGTGGCTCACGCTAAAGGTTTTGAAGATAAACCTGCATCGGGCGTTATTCCGGGTATTAACGGACTTCAAATTGGAATTGTAACAGCTTTGGAGGGGGACCCGGAAGGAGAATTCCGCATTCAGGTTAAACTACCACTTATCTCGGATCAGGATGACGGGATCTGGGCGAGAGTGGCCACATTGGATGCAGGAGATAATCGCGGAACATTTTTTTTACCCGAGATCGATGATGAAGTGGTGGTTGGCTTCTTGAACGATGATCCGCGGGATGCCATTGTTCTTGGTATGCTGAATAGTAGTTCCAAGCCGGCGGCGTTTAATGCCAGTGACGATAATCATGAAAAAGGCTATTCGAGCCGCGATGAGCTTAAACTCGTGCTTAACGACGATGAGAAAAGTATCACCATTAGCACTCCAAGTGGAAATAAAATACAACTGAGCGAAGATTCCGGTCATATTTTACTGGAAGACGAAAATGGAAACAGCGTCACCATGAACAGCTCTGGTATTACGCTCGAATCAGCTTCCGATTTAATTTTAAAAGCCAGTGGCGACCTCAAATTTGAAGGAACTAACATTGAAATGGGCGCCAACTCACAAATGAAAGTGAGTGGTTCGGCTTCAACCGATATTACGTCATCCGGATCATTGAAAATTGAAGGATCAATAGTACAAATCAATTAAAAGGAAAGCACATGCCACTAGCAGCAAGAATAGGAGATATGCATACTTGTCCGATGGTGACCGGAACAGTGCCACATGTCGGAGGTCCCGTTGCCGTTGGTTGTCCAACAGTTTTGATTGAAGGAATGCCAGCAGCAAGAGTAGGAGATATGGCTGTTTGTACTGGGCCACCTGATACGATTGCAGCAGGCTCTGGCACGGTAATGATTGGTGGAATGCCAGCCGCACGAATGGGAGATTCAACAGTGCATGGCGGAGTAATTGTGGTGGGAGCTGGCACGGTGATGATTGGCGGTTAGACAAAAGCAAACGATTTAAAATCATGGAAAAAAACGAATTCTATACTTCATTTTTAGGAACAGGCTGGAGTTTTCCACCCGAATTTTCAAGGAAAGCAGAGCAGGTTCGCATGTCTACCGACGAAAGAGATATTGAAGAAAGCCTGCAAATCTTATTGTCAACAAGGCTGGGCGAACGAATCATGCATCCGGACTATGGGTGTGATTTGACCGATTTGATTTTTGAACCACTAAGCGTAGCGGTGAAAACATATATCTTCAATCTGGTTGAAACAGCCATCTTGTACCACGAACCGCGTATTCTGCTAAATAAAATTGACTTGTTGGCTGATAGTGAAAACGAAGGACTGGTGAAAATAAAAGTTGATTACACCGTCAGTTCAACCAATTCAAGAAAGAATTTCGTCTATCCATTTTACATGAATGAAGGAACAAACCTCAATAAATAATGCAAATGAAGGATTGTAAGGATAAAATACCGGTTTTAGTTCGCGACGGCACCAGCCAGTCAGATCGATTTCCAAAAAGTTTAGATCCTTCTTTTGTGAAGATTGATGGCCGGTCGGAAAGTGATTTAATCGACTATGCACTTCAGTTTGCCGAATTGCTCAACTATTACGATTTGGAGAATCAAGTGGATGGAAATTGGACGCCTTTCCTCAAACAACTAAAAGCTGATCCGAAAGCTGCCCTGAGTGGAACGATGTCACCTCAGGCTAGTTTGTTTTTAACTTTTCTGCGTTTGTTTCGACAACAGCAAGATCAGATGAATGGGCTGACCAAGAAGCATTTAGATGCCTTTTTTCGCGATGTGCTTCACATTCAACCCAAACTGCCCAAAGCTGATCAGGTGCATGTTTTGTTTGAACTGGCTAAAAAAGTTGATCCAACACTTGTAAAAGCTGAGAGCTTGCTGAAAGCCGGAAAAGATTCGGAAGGCAATGAATTGACCTATCAATTGCTGGACAATGTCGTTGTTAATCACACGAAGGTTGATGCAATAAAGAGCATTTTGGTTGATCCGACCAGTAATGATACTGTGCATTTTGGAGAAATGGCAAACAGCATCGATGGTTTGGAAGAAGAGCTTCCTGAAGACGATCCTAAATGGTCGGCTTTGGGACGGAAAGCCTTTCCAAAAGCCGATGTCGGTTTTGCATTGGCCAGTCCGGTTTTATGGTTGCAGGAGGGAGAGCGCAGCATTCAGGTGACATTAAATCTCCAAACGGATGAACTTGATATCCCAAATCAGGCACTTCAAAATGCCTTCAAAATATATTTGAGTGGTGAAGAAGAGTGGCTGGGACCTTACTATTCGACTCCTTCCCTAAAAAAAGTATCCGGACAATTTGAGCTTATTTTCAGCATCAATTTGCCAGCAGCGGAAAAACCGGTAATGTATTTCGACAGTCAGGTTTTAGCTGGCGATTTCCAAACTATATTTCCTATGATGAAGGTTGTTCCGGATACATCTTCTTCAAACTATCTGAATGCCTATTTACAAGGTGTTACTCTGGAAAGTGCCCGGATTAATGTTGACGTGAAAGGTGTGAAAACGATCAAAGCTCGTAATGATCATGGAACACTGGATGTTTCTAAAGCATTTTTGCCGTTTGGCGCAGAACCCGTTCAGGGAGCCTCGTTTGATGTGGGCTACTCCGAAGCGTTTACCAAAAGACTGAATGAGTTTAAAATCAAGGTTGATTGGATGGATGTTCCCTCCTCTAACCTGCGGAGTTACTATGGCTCATCGTACGGTGGCGATTACTCATGGTTGAATTATTACCTGTCGGGCAACCAGTTTAAAGCGAATTTGAGTTATCGGAATAAAAAGGGGGAGACTAGTACGAAAACTGTTGGTTTGTTTAACTCCACAAATAATAAAAATCGGGCGACTTACACGGTTTCAGAAAGTCCTTTGCTGATTGCGCTTGTACCACAACTCATGCTGAGCAAGCAATTGGCGGTATCGTCGAGCCGAAAAATTTCAAGCCTCTTTCAACGTAAATATGGCTTTTTGTTAGGAAATAAATTGATTCGGAAACCATTGCCAAAATTACAATTGCAAACAGAATCGCCTGATGAAGGATTTGTAACTTTCGAGTTGCTGGACGATTTTTTGCATCGCGAGTATCGTCAAAAGTATGTGAAAGCAACTGTCCAATTTGCTCAGGGAAGCACATTGCATTTGCCCAAAGAACCTTATCAGCCCAAAATAAAAAGCATCTCGCTTGATTATAAAGCTTCATCAACAAAAGTCGATTTTTCATTGACGGATGAAGATTCCTTTGCAGATAAAGATGTGGAGTTTTTCCAGATTGGAGCTTTCGGGCAGCGCGAACGACATGGTTATTTGCTGACCCAAATAAAGAAAGAGGCGGGGCGAAATACCTTGTTGGCGGACTATTCGCAGCAGGGGCAGTTGCTGATTGGCTTAAAGAACTGGAGCAAAGGGCAAATCGTAAACTTATTGATTCAAGTTGCTGAAGGCAGCGCCAATCCACAAAAAGATAAAGAGCCAGTCAATTGGGCTGTGCTGATTGAAGATGATTGGCAGGAGTTAAATTCGGACTACCTGCTGGCCGATGCAACCAATGGCCTGTTGAAAAGCGGAATTGTAAAACTCAATTTGCCCGATGATGCGTCAAAAGAGCACAGTTGGTTGCCTGACGATCTGGTGTGGATCAGGGCATCGGTAAAAGCCAACCCGGATGCGGTTTGTCAATTAATCAATATTCATGCACAGGCAGGTTTAGCTGGGTTAGTAGAGCCGGAAAAGCACCCATCTCATTTGCAAACATCATTGCCGGGGGAAACAATTAGTAAGCTGGTCAAGCCTATTGGCACGATTAAAAAAGTTGCTCAGCCCTATGCCAGTTTTGGTGGTCGTTCGGAAGAAAAAGACGAGGCCTTCTACACGCGAGTGAGTGAACGTTTGCGCCATAAAAACAGGGCCGTCACACTTTGGGACTATGAGCGGCTGGTACTTCAAGAGTTTCCCGATATCAGCAAGGTGAAATGTTTGAACCACACTTGCGACACCTTGGAGCGTGCTCCCGGGCATGTGAATTTAATTGTTGTTCCCAACCTTCAGAATAAAAATGCGGTGAACATCCTTCAACCGAGAGTGAGTAAATCAACCTTGGAAGATGTCAAAGCTTCTGTGAAACGTTTGGCTCCCTCGCTCATCGAAATTCATACCAATAATCCGTCCTTTGAAGAAGTTCAACTCGAATTTGAAGTAAGCTTCATAAAAGGCTATGAATATGGCTACTATCGAGAGGAATTGAATCGTGAGTTAATTGAATTTCTATCGCCGTGGACAACTGGGAAGCAGGCCGAAATTTATTTTGGAGGCCGAATAGAAAAATCAGTTTTACTCAAATTTGTTGAGACCCGAAGCTATGTTGATTTTGTGTCTCATTTCAAAATGTATCACAACACATCGTCCGAAGATGTAGAATCAGCGATTGCTACCGATGCGCGAGCCATTTTGGTGTCGCACGCCGAGCACCTTATTTACAACTATAACAGTTAGAAATACATGAAAGAAAGTCCGGTCATATCAAAAATAAATAAGCAGGATGAAAATCCCGGGAATTATTATTGGCTGCGAGAGCAGGGGCTGAAATATATTCAGGAGCTTTCCGGGCAAATCTGGACAGATTACAACACGCATGATCCGGGAGTAACCATTTTAGAAATACTCTGTTTTGCCTTGACTGACTTGGATTACCGGACAAATTTTCCGATTGAAGATTTGTTGGCCGAGGAAACTGATAATGAGCAGGTAATGCACGAGCAGTTTTTGTCGGCTAGTAAAGTATTGCCGTCGCGCCCGGTGAGTATTGCCGACTATCGCAAGTTATTGATCGATATTCCCGGTGTTAAAAACGCCTGGTTAACGAAAGGTGACTCTGAAGTGCCTGTCTATTTCAATAAGGAAAAGGAAGAATTAACAACGCTAAAAACGGGATTAAAAACCATTGATCCAATAGATATTAAGGGGATTTATAAAGTAATTATCGAATTTGAAGCCGAGTTGAAATCGGCTCAGCAAAAAGCAATTTTGTCGGAAGTTGAGCGCCGCTTACATGCCAACCGAAATCTTTGCGAAACCTTTAATTCAGTGGAGCCCATCACACAACAAGATTTTATTTTGTGCGGAGAGATTGGCTTGTCTTCTGGCGCAAAAATAGAGGAAGTGGAGGCCAAAATTCTGTTTGAAGTACAGAATTATTTGTCTCCTTCGGTTCATGCTTACACGCTTCAACAAATGCTCGATAAAGGCAAAAAAGCAGAGGAGATCTTTGAAGGGCCTTTGTATCAGGATGCGGAGCAACTTTTTTCGGGTGGCTTTATTGACGATGATGAACTGGAAGCATCCAAATTAAAATCGACTATTTATTTGTCTGATTTGATCCACCTGATCATGGACATTGACGGTGTTGAATCGGTGCGTGATTTAATTATTCAGCCCAATGTGGCGAAACTGCCCAAAAACTGGGACAAGTGGGTGGTGTCAATTGAAGAAAACAAACAAGCACATTTAGATACAGATCAATCGCGGTTGGTGTTTTACAAAGATTTGTTGGCTTTTCGCTCCAACAAAACCATGGTTGATGCCGAACTGGCAGAGTTGAATGAAGCAGCACAAACAGCCTTCGAGTCGGTGAAAGTAAGCGATTTTCCGATGATTAATGGCGAATATATCGATCCGGCTTCTTATTTGTCGGTGGTGAAAGAATTTCCTGCAAACTATGGCATTGGCGAAATCGGCTTGCCGGCTCAGTCAACTTTGGAGCGCAAAGCCCAGGCTCGACAACTGAAAGCGTATTTGTTATTTTTCGATCAGTTGATGGCCAATTATTTTGCTCAGCTTTCCAAAGTGAAAAAGTTATTCTCAACGGATAGTTCTATCAGCCAAACCTATTTTACGCAGCTTGTTGAGGCGATGGACGATATCGAAAACTTACTGGGCGATTGGGGAAATGCGAATAAAAACCTGAAACAGATTATTGAGAACGAAGATCTGTTTTATCAACGTCGGCATCGGTTTCTGGATCATTTGTTGGCAAGGTTTAACGAGCAGTTTACCGATTATGTACTGTTAATGTACTCGATGTCTGGCGAGCTTAGCGAGCGTGACGATATGCTGGAAGATAAATCCAACTTTTTGCAGAATTACGAATGGATTTCCCGCAACTGTTCGGCCGGTTTCAATTTTACGTTGAAAGACGAGCTGTGGAATACCTATAATGTTTCAGGACTTCAGCACCGTGTGGCTCATTTGCTGGGAATTCGGAATTACATGCGCCGCGATTTGGCGCGTATTCAGTACGATATTTACGATGAAAAAGATGACGATGATATTACCGAATATCGGTTTCGGGTGATTGATAGTGAAACCGACAAGATACTGATTAGCAGTAGTACGCGTTATCTGGATGAAGATGATGCCATTGCCGAAATGAAAGCCTGTGTGGCTTTGGGTATCGATTTGGAGAACTATGAGTTGAAAGAGACTACTGACGATCGTTTCTATTTCAATTTGGTCAATCAGGAAAAAGAAGTGATTGGTCGTCGGATAGAATATTTTGAAACGGTGGAGGAACGCACCGAAGCCATCAAGTACCTGAGACGCTTTTTGCAGACAAACTACAGTAGCGAAGGGCTCTTCGTAGTGGAGCATGTGTTGTTCCGACCGCTGGTGAAAGGACATCCGGTGTTTGAAATCTGCGAAGGAAAGGATTCCAATTGCTTGGTGAAAGATCCGTATTCGTATCAGATTTCTGTGATTTTACCCGCTTGGGAAAAGCGTTTTCAAAACATGAATTTCCGACGTTTTGTGGAGAAAACCATTCGCTTGGAAACACCCGCTCACATTTTTCCAAAAGTTTGTTGGATCGATGAAATTCAAATGTCGGAGTTCGAAGATTGTTACCAGAAATGGTTAGATGCCTACGCAATTTACCCGAAATACGCTACCAAATACAAAGAAAAGCTCCAGTGCCTGTTGGATGTTCTGGTTCGTCTAAAGAATGTTTACCCACAAGGAACTTTGCACGACTGTATTGATGGGGGTGATGAGAACCCCATGATTTTGAACCTGACGAGTCTTGGCTCAATGAAAAATAAAGACAGTGAACAGTAAACTCTGTTCACGATTGATAACGAAATAGCAATAGCAGCAACTTTTAAGAAACAGCATCATGGATAGCAACTTATTAAAATTGAAAAACAGATTGGATCAATTCCCGGTCTTTGAAGAAAACCAGGTGTTAACAGAAGATCATCTCAACCAGGTTGTGAGTTATTTTGATCAGCAAACACGGTTGAGTCGACGAAATCTGCATGGCTATGGAACCGTCTGTGGTTTAAAGCTGAGTGTGGTCAATCGTCAGTTGTTCCTTTCAAAAGGTTGTGGGCTCACAACCGATGGCGATTTGCTGGAATGGCAAACTGATACCAGCTTTCCCAATTTCAGGCTATTTAAAGATGATCAAGCAAAGTATCCATTATTTCAAGATGCCGCTGTTTATGAGTTGCTACCAATTGGTGTGAAAGAAGAAGATCAGATGAGTTTCACTCAGTTTGGTCAGCAGACCGAAAGGAAGTTAAGCGATTTTGCTGCAGTGCTTTATCTGGAAAGTTATTTGTATGATCCGGATTTGTGTACAGGAGGCGACTGCGATAATAAGGGACAAAAGCAGATTAATAAATTGCGTGTGCTTTTGGTATCCAAGTCGGCTGCTGCTCAACAACAAAGTTTGCTCTCGGCCGGGAAATCCTTTTTTAAGTTGAACAAACTTCCCGTTCAGCGGCTGGTGATGACTCCCGGCACTTACGACAATTACACTAAGCTGGCTAACGCTTATCAATCAATTATTAAAACAACAAGCCAATCGTTGCAGGAGGCTTTGAAAAGCAGCTATGCACAATTGAGTTTTTTGTTGTCCGAATCATTCAGCAACGTAAATCCAACAGTCGTTTGGAATCAGAAGTTAGCGCAAGTATCTGCTTCTACATCAAATTCGGGAAAGCAATACGTGTACGCATTTATGAAAGATGTGGTGCAGGCTTACAACGAGTTTGTTGATTCTTGCTATCAGCTGGATGTATCATGTTTGGCTGACATCAGTCTTTCGCCCAAGCATTTATTTATTGGCGATGCCGCGGCTCAAATTGAAGATAAAAAAGATCCGTATCGACAACAATTTGTAGAAATACCCTATCAGAGCGAAGGGCGGGAGAAATTGCAAAAATGCCTTTTCCTGTTTAAACGTATTGGCGCTTTAATTCAGTCGACCGATTTCTCAACCGATACAACGATTAGAATTACTCCATCAATCTTGAATGATAGTTTGGGAAACAAAGCGATTCCGGCATATTATCAGGCAGCAGGGAGCGCGCGACTTTTCGAAAACTGGAATTTTGATTTGACTCAAAAAGATCGAGAGCTTAGCATTCAAGGTTATCACGCATCGCAGTATTCGCAACTGCCTGAGGTTGTAAATCCGCTGAGTTATGATTTGACTAATACCGATCATTTCCGGATTGAAGGGCATTTGGGTAAGTCGTTTAAAACAGCTTTCGAAGCACTGAAAAGCATGATTGCCAGCAATAATCTGCCCATCAAAGTGCTACCGATCATGATTGAAACCGACTTTGAACGTGCATGGGTATGGCCGGGCTTGAAATACTATGGAATGGAAATTATGCATAAGCTTTATCGCGACGAACTGGTCAATAATCTGAATGAATTAAAACGCTTTAATGTAGAGCTCAACGACAAAGTGCAGGCTGCTGATGATGAGGAATTACCTCCACGGAATATTGAGTCTAACTCACTTTCGTTAAAAGCATTTACGGCTCAGCAAACCAATTTAGTCAACCAAAAAATTACAACAACCAAGCAGTTTCTGGCTAAGTCTATTGTTGATTTTGATCATGACTCCTTCGAAAATAATTACAAAGAAGTGATATCAAATGGAGCAGCATTAAATAAAGGAATTAAGGGAGTTACGTTTGCATCGGCTTACACGCCGCTCGAAAAAACTGTTAATAACATCAATTTTAGCAAGCTGAAAGGCTTGGCCGATTTGATTAAGAAGCGTGCTGAAAAAGATAAGGAAAAATCGATGTTGCAAACTTTTCTGGAAGAACATCCCGGATTGGAACATACCGGCGGTGTGCCGCGTGGCGGAACATTTGTGTTGTTGTATAGTTCTTCAACTAAAAAGGTAGTGGCTGATATGAGTTTGCCGTATTGGTATGTTGATATTCCGGTTCAGGAAGTGCCGGAAGAATCAGATGTTTCAGACGACAATTTAGTACTCGACTGGAAATTCAATAACGACATTTTCGTCTACACCAACCAAAATAATAAACTAAAAGAAAACTTGTCACATCTCAACCTTCAATTTGATCAGTTGAAGCTTGATGTTGAGACACAGAAAACAAATCTGAATTCATATCAGGGAAGTATTAATACGCTGATTCAAACTATTCCTTCCTATCAAATTGATTATGGAAGCATAGGTGGCATTACAGCAGGCGTGCAAGATCCGGATCTGGCGAAAAATGTTGGTTTACTTACTGAGATGAATAATTACAAGATGAATTTGGAAAACCAGATCAATGCCGGAAATGCAACAGATGCTGAAAAAGAGGTTTACAATGACATGGAAATGGTGATGGCCGGAATTGTGGAAGACACCATTGTGAAAACCTCTAAAACAAGCTCTGATATTGTGAAAGGAGGTGATGAAGCTAAATCACTTGAAATAATTGTCAATTTGACTAAAAACTTGCAGAGTGATGGAGCTAAGTCTAAAGTTCGCAATGTAGTAGAGACTGTAAAAACCGAGTCGTCAGCAAAAACAAACTATGTGGAAACACTTGGAATGTTTCGATTATAAGTAGTGCGAATAATTTAGTGTCATGTTTTGAGTCTTTAACAATTTGTGATAGAAGCGAAACCGAAAATATCAAATAGGTCCGTGACCTTAATTTAAATACACCCCAGCTAAAATGAAAAAAGAAAAACATCATATAATTCAAGGCCTTCAAGTTGAGATCAATGTTGCCAATGAACGAATTGGGCAGGCTGCAGCCGATCAGACTCAGGATATCATTAAAAATAAGATCATTCCAATTACAGAGAAGGCGTTGAATGAATGGTCCGATGAAAATACACATACCCAGCTGGATCGTCTGGAGATTGATTTGGGAGCCATTCCGTTTGATGATTTGGCGAATGAGATGCCGGATCTATTCGAAACAAAAATTAAGGAAACATTGAAGGGTTTGTTTTCGCAAAGGCAGAAGATTGAAGAAGAATCACTTGTTAATGTTGAGTATCTGCAGGTCTTATTAGATCAACTTATCTTCTTTCTGCAAAAAGGGCACTTCCCATGGCACTTGCATGTTGCGTACAAAAATCCTGACGAGATGGTGTTAGAACTGTTGAATGACGACAGTTCACAGCTGAAAAAACAACTAAAACCACTTTTGACTTTGGATGAGGTGTTGAACCGCTTGGTTCGTTCGCTGCATTCCGATACCATTGATTTGTTTTTAGCCGAAATTGCTTTTTCAGATGCAGCTACACAAGCTATGCTGCTGATTGGGGAGCTGGCACGTTTCAATCACATGCAAAATCTTCATCTTGGTCGGGAGCAAATTGAAGCCGCGGTATATCGACAGGCTATTAAAAGAGCTGCTCTCGGACAGATTGTTTTTACAGGCAAATCGGTGGCGAAAGTTGTTAGCGAGTTGCTCTTGTTTCTTAACTACGATCGAAAACAAATTCCGGGGTATGTCAGGCAATTCTCAATGTTTGCAAAGTCAGAACGGTTTTTAGCGCAATTTGTTGATGTGATTGATGAACTGAAAAAGCAAGGGAAACTGGACGAATTGGATCGACCTGATCCAGCAATTGAGGAAGGTAAGAAAAAGCAAAAGTCCGACGAAAAAGAAACCATGCAAGAACAAGAAAAAGAGCAGGTTGAAGACTCGACTATTTGCAACCTCGACAATGCCGGCTTAGTTCTGCTTTATCCTTATTTAAAACATCTTTTTGAACGATTGAACTGGATGCAAAACAACCAGTTCATAAACGAAAACAGGCGAGCACAAGCCGTATTGTTGACCGACTATTTGGTTTATGGTGAGCAGGACTTTGTTTCGGAGCATAAGTTGGTATTAAATAAAATTTTGTGCGGGATGCAGCCAAGGGAGTCTTTAAATCCTTTGGTTGAAATCGGTGAGCAGGAAAAAAAGGAAGCTGATGAGCTTCTGATTGCAGCGATTGAACATTGGAGCATTTTAAAAAATACGTCAGCAGATGGATATCGCTATTCTTTTTTGAAACGAGACGGCGTGCTGAAATTTGTAAATGAAAGCTGGCAGTTGAACATTGAACGTAAAAGCTACGATATGTTGTTAGAATCGTTGCCTTATACAATCAGCATTATTCAACTGCCTTGGATGACTAATAAACTGAAAGTAGAATGGTAATGGAAAGTATCATCAATAATGCGATGTCGCTTGAACAAGACTTGAAATGGTTTTCAAAGGTTTTGGAGGTTCGAATGAAACTCTACTTTGATCAGGAGAGCTCTGTGTCATCAGTTTACGATATTAAGCCACCTGCCTTTAAGAATGAAGAATCCATATATGCTGATTTTATTATATATTACAATTTGTCATTTGCTGAACGGATTTTGCTTTTGCTAGCCTTAATTCCGCATGTAAAACCCGAATTGCTTGATCCTTTGCTTGTGGTTAATCAAACGACCAATCGGGGATGGACAGAATTTGGCGGCATCAAAGGGAAGAATCATGGCGGGATTTTGCCAACGGGTGAAACCTTTGTGTTTATTATGACCGGTGGTGTTTTGCAGGAGCGTTTTGCTTTGTCGGAAGCATTCAGTAGCGAACATATTTTTGCGAAGCACCAAATATTGAAACTGGAATCAGCCCCGGAAGGAGAGCCTTTTTTGTCCGGGATTATTCAAATTTCAGGTGATATTCTTGATCATTTAACACGTGGTGAAATTCATCGTCCTATGATGAGCTCAAAGTTCCCTGCCAAGCTGATTACAACAGAGCGGGAGTGGACCGATCTCGTTGTTGATGAGAAGACTTTTCATCAAATTGAAGAGATAAAAACCTGGCTTGAATATGGCAACGCTTTGCTTTACGAATGGGACATGAGCAAGAAGCTTCGTAAAGGCTACCGCTGCTTGTTTCATGGCCCTTCAGGAACCGGAAAAACAATGACTGCCTGCTTGTTGGGAAAAGATACAAACCGCGATGTTTACCGAATTGATTTGTCGATGGTTGTTTCTAAATACATTGGTGAAACCGAGAAAAATCTGTCATCTGTTTTCAATCAGGCTGAAAATAGAAACTGGATTCTGTTTTTTGATGAGGCCGATGCCCTTTTTGGCAAACGCACCAGTGTATCGGATGCACACGACCGCTATGCCAATCAGGAAGTTTCATACCTGCTGCAACGTATTGAAGATTATAATGGCTTGGTTTTATTGGCTTCAAACCAGAAAGAAAATATGGATGAAGCCTTTACCCGACGTTTTGATAATATCATCAATTTCACTTTGCCGCGACCTGATCAGCGGTTGGAAATATGGAAAAATGCCTTTGCCGAAAAATCAACTTTGGCGAATGATATTTCGCTAAAAGACATTGCTAAAGGTTACGAACTGTCAGGCGGGGCGATTATGAATGCAGTTGGCTATGCATCGCTGATGACTTTAAAGAAGAACTCACAGGAGATTTCGAGAAACGACTTGCTAACTGGTGTTCGGAAGGAATACCAGAAAGAAGGCCGAACCATTTAACGCTAAAAACAAATTAGTATGAACACAACCAAAGCAAAAAAACAAGAATCGAAAGATAAAAATGTAAGCCGATCGGTCGCCGATTCGGTTGTTGTTGTTGTTCAACCCAAAATGAAAGTTGGAACACCGGGAGACCGATATGAAAATGAAGCCGATCGTGTTGCTGATCAGGTGGTGACCGGACCGGAACCATCGATTCAAAAACAGGAAGAGGAAGAGGCGGTGCAAATGTCGCCAATCAAGGCCGCATCGGTTTCTCCGGTTCAGGCTTGCTCGTGCGACCAGGAAGATTCGTTGCAAAAAAAAGGAGTAAATCAGTCGGCAAGTGTGGCCTCACCATGGCTCGAGCAGCAAATTAACAACTCAAAAAGTGGGGGAGAAGCGCTACCAAAAAATACGAGGTCATTTATGGAAACTCGATTTGGTCATGATTTTAGCGGGGTGCGTGTCCATCATGATTCTAGTGCTGCAACCATGAGTTCGAACATACAGGCAAAAGCATTTACCAATCGAAATCATGTCTATTTCAACCAAGGGTATTATTCTCCCGAAACCAACTCGGGTAAAAAGCTAATTGCCCATGAGTTAACTCATACGATTCAGCAAGGAGCCAGTCAAAAATCGGATACCGTTCAGCGTGATTTGGCAGTTGCTCCTACAACTCCCGATGCAGAGGTTATTCCATTAACACCTGAGCAGGTTAGTGCAGCCTTGCATTATAATTTAAATCGATTTGCGAACGAAGATGAATTAAAGGTAATTCGAGATGTGATTGGACTTTCTCCGGAGGCTGAACATTTGATTGACGAAGAATTTGTGAGAAGCGTCGGAAGATGGCAGGCTTCGCATGGACTGGGGCAGGATGGTAAGCTTGGACCCAATACCGTTGCTACACTGGTTGCCGAGTATCAGGCAGAAAGTACTCTTGCTCCTGATATGGCTGAGCGTGGCCGTCGGCTAGATATTAGAACCAAGAGTAATGAGCGGCGAAATAACATTGACGTGGGTGGACATAGCGATTTGTTTGATGCGATTTTAAGCCATAAAAATGCGATGCTGACTCTTCTGATGCGGATCAATTTTCGGTTTCACCCCGATAGCTCTGGCACAAATCTGACTAACAATGAACAGGATACTTTTATCACTCGTTTCCGGCGAGATGTACGTCGTGTGTGGTCGTTTATGTATGCGCTTGTGCCAGCGGGCAGAAACCTGCTTCGCAACTACCTGGATACCTATTATGCCAATATTCGAGTGGTCAATACTGCAACCAATCCGCACTATGTGGCTCATATTACAAGAACTGCAAATGCGTACAGCAATACCAACCCGCCGGGAGCTGCAATAGGGAATGGTGGACCTGCAGCTGACAATGACAATGGCTGGCTTCGATTGGGAAGCCGTGATGTAGGTCTATTTAGAGGGCAGTCTCGCGGAGGTTTTCCTATGCGGCAATATACATCTGCTCATGAATTTGGTCATATGATGGGCTTACCGCATATTCATTGCAATACAAACTCCAATGCGTGCTATGGAACGACCCGAGCGGAGCGTGCCAATATTATGGGCTTAAATAATACGGTAACACCGAGCAATTATTTACCATTTACGACAGCCATGCGTGTAATTACCGGTTCAAACTGGCGAGCCAGATAATCATTTAACTTTTAGAATAAACGATATGAAGGAATGGATTCCTTTTTTGCAACAGTTGATTTGGCCTGTGTTTATTGTGCTTTTGTTAATTGTATTTAAAGGTAAATTAGAGGGGCTATACAAAATGGCTACCGAAGGCCGAGAGATTGAAATTGCTGGCGTGCTTAAGATTGGTCAGGCTATTAAAGAAACGGAAATTAAGCAATTCGCAACCGGCGACCTTAGTATTGATGCGATGGAAGGAGATGAGTTTGCTATTGAAAAAGGAAGTTGGGAAATGCTCAATCAGTTACAAGAAAAATTACGTAACTCCGAATTGAATTCCATTGACGTGATGATTCTTCGACCCGATAAATACTATTTCAAAAACCTGCTACTTCGGTATGTTGGTACGCTGGGAATCAAACAACTCATTTTTGTTGATAGCAGTGGTAATTTTGATGGGTGGATTGAAAGCAGCATCTTTTCGGGGCAAATATTGGCTAACGAGCAGCAGGAATATAAATATGAACAGCTGAAAGAATTTTTGGCCGGCATTCATCACGAAACCATTCAACCAAATGACAATACCGGCGATGTTCTTGAAAAAATGAGAAAATATAAACAGGAGTATATGCCTGTGATCGATCAGAAAAAGTACAAGTACTTTGTGAATAAATCGGATATTTTAACAGCACTCGTATCAGCAGCCGTAACCCAGGATAAAGAAGTCATCGAAAACTAAATTGAATATAGAATTCCTGAAATTAAGATATGGACTATGAAAAAGCCGGTTATTCGGCCGGCTTTTATTCCTGAAAATTTGAGATGTTTAAAATGAATATCCGTGGGTTTACACGCGGACAAACCTTCTATTTTATATTTCCACTTTCAGAATGGTATCAGTATCGTTTCGTTTGTCATAAGGGATGTGTAGCAGCGTACCAAAATCTGTAATTTTATAGTTAACTTTTGAATCATCGTCAAAAAATGTGATGGCCTTGATTTTTGTTTCAACGTTTGGAATCAAAAGGTTTTCTTCGGCCAATTGCAATACATGCAAATAGATAGTATTTCCTTTTTGAGTTGTTGCTCCCCATTTTAGCGGTTTTATTGGCCCTTTCCGAGTGCCGTAAATTGATTTTCCATATTTTTCCATCCAGTCACCGATCACCATCAACGTGTCAATGTTTTCAGGTTGTATTTTACCGTTGGGCATCGGTCCGGTATTTAATAGAAAGTTTGCGCCATATCCGGCAGCTTTTACCATGGTTTGAATGAGTTGTTTGGATGATTTATAATTTTGGTCTTTAATATTAAATCCCCAGCTGCCATTCATGGTTTCGCACATTTCAATGGGCAATTCAGAAATTGTATTCGTTTGGTTGAAACCCATGGTATTTTCTCCCGGCAAATCGCGTTCAAACATCTGAAAATCTTCTCCCGGAATCGGCTCTTTATGATGGTTGCTTCCAACCATTGCACCTGGTTGAAGCTTATGAATTAGTCCGTATGTCTCATCTAACTGCCAGTCTGCATTCGGCTTGTCCCACATGCCATCAAACCAAATACCACCGATTTCACCATAGTTTGTCAGCAACTCGGTAAGCTGAGTGTTCATATAATCGATATATTCGCTCCATTCTCCTTGTTTCGGTCTGCCTGTGAAGTCTTGACCGGTACGACCTCTTGGATAATAATCAGGATGATGCCAGTCGAGTTGTGAGTAATAGATGAATAGCTTTATGCCTTGCTTGTCACATTCTTCTTTTAGTTGCTTCAGAACATCTTTACCATAAGGAGTCTGGTCTACGATATTATAGTCGCTTATTTTAGAAGCGTACATGGCAAATCCATCATGGTGTTTGCTGGTGATTGTAATATACTTCATTCCTGCCTTTTTAACCATAGACACCCATTCGGCAGGATCAAATTGCACCGGATTGAAAAAGGATGGCAGTTTTTTATATTGCTGAATTGGAATTTTCTTTTGGTTCATAATCCATTCGGCAATTCCATGATCGCCACCACCAGCCATCACCGAGTATACTCCCCAATGTATAAACAGCCCGAATTTAGCATCTTGAAACCATTCTCTATTTGCTACGTTTTCTTTGCTTGGCGTATAATTCGTTTGTGCGGAGACCACCGTTGATAAAAATACGAGTAATAATAAAACATTTAGTTTTTTCATGATTTAGTTTAGTTTAGTTTAGTTTGCTGTGCTGTATTGTGCTGTTAAAGTTATAAGAATAATTCGATTTTAGCTAGATTTCAATTCGGTGTTTTATAGCAGATATGTGTCTTCCCAATACTCAATGGAAGTGCATTCAGGATCTTTTAAGCAAACAAATTTTTCTTCAGGATAAACTCTGGTTTTTTTATTTCAATACCATTGTCTTGGATTGACTTCGACTGTGTAGTCGAGATTATTTACCCTTAAGTTAATGGAAAGCGACCGATTGTCAGGAATCGAATGTTTTAATTTTATGAAGGAGAATACTAAATAGGCTTTTCGCTTTTTTCTGGCTTAATGTAAAAAACGAATAATATCGAGCATTGTACTCTTTCGTGTATTCATAATCGATTCCGAGTTTGTTTGATACCAATTGGTATACTCTTCCGAAAGAGTTTTAGTAAAAGATTATTCGGGGTTGTAATTATTTTGTAAGCATTTGAATATGAGCAAGAAATGTGTTTTGTTTAAAAAATACACATAATTATTAAACAAACATACTGTTTGCTTGTTGGTTAAACATGAAAACATTCGGAGGATAGATGATGAAAGTAAAGGGTTTTGTTAAAACAAGTCAGCCGTCGCAATTAGTGAATGGTGGAACAAATGGGAGCTCTGTCAGTAATTTTGTAGATCATGATATCATAGGAGATAACCATGTTGCAACTTCAGTAGATACGCCATTGCGTGATGATGCATTTATGAAAAGCGATGAGCAAAAGATGGCAGTCATTGAAGATAAGTTCCGTGACATAATGAATGCACTTGGACTCGATTTGAATGATGATAGTTTGAAAGGAACTCCCGGGCGTGTCGCCAAAATGTACGTTAAGGAAATCTTTAACGGACTACATCCTGAAAACAAACCTAAGATTTCAGTTTTCGAAAATAAGTTTCAGTATGGCGAAATGCTAGTCGAAAAGAATATTAATCTGAATTCGACCTGTGAACATCATTTCCTTCCAATTGTAGGGAAGGCTCACGTTGCTTACGTTTCTAGTGGGCAGGTAATCGGCTTATCAAAAATAAACCGCATTGTCGATTATTTCGCCAGACGTCCACAGGTGCAGGAGCGCTTAACGGTTCAAATTGCAAGTGAATTGAAACGGATTTTAAAAACAGATGATGTGGCCGTTTTGATAGATGCCAAACATATGTGTGTTTCATCGAGAGGTATTGAGGATGAAAGTAGTTCAACTGTTACTGCTGAGTACGGTGGCATATTTAAGCAACAAGACCGAAAGGACGAATTTCTCAAATATATTTCACTTGGGAAGTAGCTAGTTTTGCGCTATTCAGATTAACCTCTCAATTTGTCTTGGGAGGTTTTTTTATTCTTTGACTTGATTAATATTTATTAAGAAAGTTTGCAGCTTTTTGGAACAATTCTTGTCATTGTTATAAACAAGAAAACAAGAATTACCATGAAAAAAAGGATACTTTCAATTATACTAATCTCATTTTTAACACTTCCTATCGCTTTTGGTGCCAGAGCGGCCGAACAGCAAGTTGATAATAAGTCTTATCTAATCGAGAAAATTTATCCAAATCCGGTAAAAGACTTTGTTTATGTTGAGCTTTCTTCTAAAGAATATTCAATCGTTCAGTTTGATTTGATTGATATTCTTGGAAATAAAGTCAAGATTTGGAAGAAAGTTGAACTAGTTCCGGGAAGTCAGCGTATCCGGCTAGAAACAAATGATTTAAATAATGGGTTTTACTTGCTTAGAGCTACGATAGACAAACAAATAATTGTGAAGCGAATTCGCAAGCTCTAAATTACATTAGTTGTTGCTTGTCTTATTTTTTCCAATTCTTCAATAAGTCCGTCGATCCAGCTAAAACAAACGGTATCTTCCAACGAATTACGAAAAGTTATTGATGATTTGCCTATTTCGTTTTGTAGTAATTAAACGATACGACACTTGCTTTTTGATGGTTTTCATAGAACCAGTTTTGTCATTCTTCAATGTGTGTTGCATAAAATGTTTCCATAATTTCGATCCATTGTTAGGTGTAAGGGGGATCTTTCAACTTGAATTACAAATTGACTGGAATTTGTAGGATAAGTAAAAGTTTATTTCAACGTCATTTTTTACTAACTTGTATATAAAACGTCAGAATTTAGCGATGAAGTTGATATTGGAAAATATTAAGGAATTGGTGCAGGTTGAAGAAAAATCCAGGGTGCGGGTTGCAGGAAAAGAAATGGCCAAATTAGACGTACTGAAAAATGCTTATTTGGTTGTTGATGATGACCAAATTGAGACTTTCGGATCGATGGATGATTTTAGCGAAGACTTGGTTGATGGTATGGAGTTGATTCTGGAGATTGATTGTTCAGGAAAAATTGTGCTACCCGGTTATTGCGATTCTCATACCCATTTGGTTTTTCCGGCTGGTTGCGAGTATGAATTTGTTAACCGGATCAAGGGCCGAAATTGCGAAGAGAAAGCACGACGGGAGCGAATGATTTTGAATTCGGCTAAAGAAATGGAGCAAGCTTCGGAAGATGATTTATTCGAAGCTGCAACAGTACGCTTGAATGAGATCAAACAAATGGGAACCACTTCGGTGGAGATCAAGAGTGGGTACGGGCTAACTGTAGAGTCGGAGTTGAAAATGTTGCGTGTGATCAGGCAATTGAAAGAAGATAGCCCTTTAGTGATAAAAGCCACATTTCTAGGGGCAAATGCAATACCTCCCGGTTTTATGAATAACCGTCAAAAATATATCAACCTGATTATTCAGGAAATGCTTCCAGAAATTGGTAATGAAGGATTGGCTGATTATATAGATGTATTTTGCGATCAAGGCTTTTTTACTCCTGCAGAAACAACCAGAATTTTAGAAGCAGGCTTGAAGTATAATCTCCAACCCAAAATACATGCGAATGAATTTGGTCTGACCGGAGGGGTGGATATTGCGGTAAACAATCAAGCACTGTCGGTTGATTATTTGACGTATATTGGAGAAAACGAAATTTCTGCTTTGCTTAATTCGGAGACCATGCCGACCATTTTGCCGGGAGCTGCTTTCTTTTTAAACCAAGCTTTATCACCTGCTCGAAAGATGATTGGTGCTGGTTTGCCAATCGCTTTGGCCAGCGATTATAACCCGGTAACTGCACCTTCAGGTAATATGAATTTTATTCAATCATTGGCCTGTATTAACTACTGCATGACACCTGAAGAAGCGCTTAATGCCAGTACCTTGAATTCAGCTTATGCGATGGGCTTAGAAAATAGTGTGGGAAGTATTTGTAAAGGAAAGC
Organism: Sunxiuqinia sp.; assembly: GCF_055140945.1. Classification (NCBI taxonomy): domain Bacteria; kingdom Pseudomonadati; phylum Bacteroidota; class Bacteroidia; order Marinilabiliales; family Prolixibacteraceae; genus Sunxiuqinia; species Sunxiuqinia sp. Next base: position 82,341 of record NZ_JBSQYS010000010.1, on the reverse strand, counting down.
AGGCCAATTTGTTAATAACAAAGGAACTTCCATCGTACACAGCTATTCCGTATTATTTTGGAACCAATCCTATTGAAACTGTCATTATCAATGGCGAAATTTATTAGTTTCGAAGAACCAGTTCGTATATATTTGAAGCAAAATTTACGTTAGTAAAGACTCGTGAATAAAAGTTTAAATTTAATGACAAAACTAATAGAATGTGTGCCGAATTTCAGTGAAGGAAGAAATCCAGCCGTAATCAAGCAGATTACAGATGCGATTGAAAGTGTTAGCGGCATTAAACTGCTAAATGTTGATCCAGGGAAAGCTACCAACAGGACTGTTGTGACTTTTGTTGGCAAACCACTTGCAGTGATTGAAGCGGCTTTTCGCGGTATCCAAAAAGCTTCGGAAGTTATTGATATGAGTAAGCAACAGGGGGAGCACCCTCGCTTTGGTGCTACTGATGTTTGTCCACTGGTGCCAATTACGGGTATTTCAATGGGGGAGACTGTTGAGTATGCCTACCAGCTAGCAAAGCGAATTGGCGAAGAGCTGGAAATACCCGTGTTTTGCTATGAGTTCGCAGCACGAAGTGAGGTTCGAAAAAGCCTTGCAAATTGCCGTTTTGGTGAGTATGAAGGATTGCCTGATAAGTTGAAAGATTCAAATTGGCAACCAGACTTTGGTCCCTCAAAACCAAATGTAAATGCTGGAGCCATTGCAGTTGGAGCCCGCAATTTCCTGATTGCTTACAATGTTAATTTGAATACCCGTTCGATAGTAAAGGCTAACGCTATAGCTTCTGATGTGCGGGAGTCTGGCCGCGTAAAGCGTGAGACAGGAAAAATAGTTAAAGATGAAAACGGGAATTCGGTTCGCATCCCGGGAGCATTAAAGAAAGTGCGTGCGATTGGTTGGTACATCGAAGAATATGAGATTGCACAAGTTTCCATGAATTTGATCGACCTTTCAGTAACCCCGATCCATATCGCTTATAGCGAAGTTTGTAAAAGCGCAGAAAGAAGAGGGGTGAGTGTTACTGGTTCCGAGCTAATCGGACTTATTCCATTGCAGGCAATGCTTGATGCCGGTAACTATTTTTTGCGAAACCAAAATCGCACAACTAATATTTCTGATCAAGAGATTGTCGATATGGCAATCAAGTCAATGGGATTAGATGAGCTTGCGCCATTTAATCCACGGGAACGGATCATTGAATATTTATTGGAAGATCGACTGACATAAGAAGAGTTTCACCGGAAACAGTGAACTCTGTATTCCATCCCAATTATGAAGTGATTACGTGTCTTGGTATGACGAGCAACATGAAGCTTTATGCGGTTTTAAAGGAAGTTTGAAATTTGGCGCAAGTCTTTCACTTTATCCTGGTAGCCGAGTGACTCATAGCTTTCGATCAGGCTTTCAAGCAGTTTTTTTATGATGATTTTGTCTTCACAAGCGGCATAAAAATCATCAGCTCCAAATTGCTCGTTTTTGTTTAAAAAATAATCAACTTCTTTCCGCCCTATAATAGCTCCTTTATTTGAAGGGTTGATATAAAAAAGGACGGGCGATTGGTGTTCACTTCCGTGTGCTTTTTGAGCTGCTTCAGCATCAACATAAGCAAGTAAAGGTGTTTTCGGAAAGTTGACGAACTGTACTGGCAAACTCAACTCACGAGCAACCAATGCGTACAAAATAGCGACTGAAATGGCGTTGCCTTTTTTGGTCTCAAGTAGTTGATTGATGTAACTGTTTTGCGGCGAATTGAGGTTGTTGAGATTGACCGAAAATTTGTTGGTGTCGTAGAAAATATGATTTAGGACGGTAATCTTTTCCAGGGAAGTCAGCCTGTTATTAATTTCAAGCCAGACATCATTACTAATTTTCTGAATTTTGGATTTGATGCTTTTCAGCTTCAAATCAGGGTATTGGTAACGGGAAATGAGAAAGAAGCCTTCAAATAAATCAACTTCTTTTTGGTTGTTCCAATTCCATAGTTTCGTTCGGGTTTCGCTGAATTGAATTTGTTGAATCAGGTTTTCAATTCGCATTTGGATTAATTCATCCAAACTTGTCTCCCAAATATGTTCCAATTGCTCAACAATTTTGCTATCCTCACACAACAATTGTTGCTCTACTTCTTCATACACGGCTTCATCCGGATCATCCAACAACGTAATTAAGGCTTGTAATCGATCACTTTTCATAGCATCCTATGAGTTACTTATCTTTTCTAAAACCAATTCAATCAATTTTTCCATATCGGAATGGTAGGATTCATTTGCTTCCTTATTCGTTCGGCTTGCAATAATCAGGCAAACCGTTACAGCCTCATGACCCAGTAGAGCCGAAAGTCCGTAAATAGCAGAGCATTCCATCTCGTAGTTCGTAACCTGAAGTTCTTTGTAGTAAAAGCTCTCTATTTTTTCGTTTAATGATGGATCAATTGTTTTCAGCCTTAGTTCACGGCCTTGGGGGCCATAAAAGCCAGGAGCCGAAATTGTCACACCTTCGTGAAAAACGTTTTTGTCAGAAAATAATCTGAGTAGTAAGGGCGAACAATCTACAACGTAGGGACGTCCCAGTATCGTGTTCCACTCTGTGTGATTAAAAAAATTCTTCTCAAAGTCAATATCTGATATGAGTTCTCGATCTGCATAAAAATTCAGCAATCCGTCGAAGCCAATTGCTTTTTTTGATACTACAAAGGAATTAACCGGCAAATGTTTTTGCATACCACCAGAAGTTCCAATGCGTATAATTTTAAGAGAGTGCTTTTCATCTTTTATTTCACGTTTGTTCAAATCAATATTTACCAATGCGTCAAGTTCGTTTAATACAATGTCGATATTGTCGGTGCCAATTCCTGTAGAAATGACGGTTATCCGTGTGTTGTTGTACTTTCCGGTAGTGGAAACAAATTCTCTGTTTTGAACAGTATATTCAACTTCTGAAAGAAATGACTGAATTGCTTTAACTCGGGATGGATCGCCTACAAGAATCACATAATCAGCTATGTTTTCTGGCTTTAAATGAAGGTGAAAAATACTTCCGTCTTTGTTGATGATTAGTTCTGAAGACCCGATCATACAAGAGTATTTTTTGATTACATGCCAAATCTAAGTAAAAAAAAGATTTTAACAAACCTTTCCACGCTATGAATCAGACTATTTTAATGTTCGGCTTTAATTTGAGCTAAATATTTGAGTCTTTGTTTAAAAACCTTACATTTACCTGAATGACAAATTAAAAATATAGAGCGAATGGATTTCAATTTTAAAAAATCGTATTTAATTATTGTGGGTGTAGTAGTGGTGGTACTTTTATTTTTTGGAAGTAGCATGTTTGTAACCGTTCAACCAGGAGAACGGGCAGTTCTTTTCCGCCCTTTTACTTCGGGATTAGACAAAGAGAATATTTACATACCCGGGTTTCATGTTGTGGCCCCATGGAATACCCTATTTGTATACGATGTAAAGGAACAACAGCGTGAAGAAACAATGGATGTATTGGATAAAAACGGATTGTCGATAAACGTCGATGTTTCGGTTCGTTTCAATCCTACTTATACCAGAATTGGCTATTTACATGAGATTTTTGGCAAGCGTTATATCGATAATCTTATCGTGCCAGAGGTTCGCTCTTCGGTTCGTCAAGTAGCCGGGCGTTACACTGCCGAAGAAATATACTCTACCAAGAGGAGCGAGGTTGAAGCATCAATTATCAATGAAACCAAACAGGTTTTGGAGAATAATGATATTGCCATGCAGGCCTTGCTGATTCGTTCTATCAATCTTCCCGACAAGATTAAACAAGCTATTGAGAAAAAGCTGGAGGAAGAACAGGCTTTTTTAACTTACCAGTATACGCTTGAAACTGCCAAGCAGGAGGCCGAGAAAAGACGGATTGATGCCGAAGGTATTGCACGGTTCAATCGCATTCTAGATGCATCGCTGACTGCCAGTATTTTAAAACAACGAGGCATTGAGGCGACTTTGGATTTAGCCAAATCACCAAATGCTAAAGTGATAGTCGTTGGAAGCACAAAAGATGGATTACCGCTTATTTTGGGTGGAAACTAACAAATAGTAGTTGAGAGAACAAGGAGCCGGCAAGATTTTATCTCGCCGGCTTTTTTATATCGGTTCTGGTTTAAACTTGACTATTTACCTCATGATTTTTTTCTGATATCGTATGCTCCAAGATAGTTGCCATGCCTTATGTATAAAACTCCATGATGAATTACCGGATGAGCAAAATGTTCCTTGGTGCCTTTTTTAATATCAAAAGAGCTAATTAATTCCAGCTTATTAGAAGGGTCGATAAGTGAAAGCTCCCCATTATCAGCGTAAAAATAGATCAGCCCGTCTGCCAATATCGTAATTCCTCGGCCAAGTTTGAGGCTGTCGGTTTTTTCTGCTGTTTCACCGTTTATGCCAACGAGTTGTCGTTTACTGTGGCTGCCTGTATAAAGTTGGTCGTCGAGCTTAATAAAACCACCCATATAGTTGTCGAAATCTGGTGTTTGCCATATTTCATCAATCGAATTTCCATCTTCGCTGATTGCTAGTTTTACGCCTCCATTTCCATCTGCCGCAGAATAATAAATAAAACCGTTGTCAAACAGGATCGTGTTTCCGTGGGTGTCACCTTTTCCCGGGCTTCTGTCGGCAACAGGAGTATTTGTCTGTTCATGCGACCAAAGCAGTTCTCCCGATTGAGCATCAACTGCAAGTAGATGATAGGCTGAAAATGTGGCTAGTATTTTTTTATTATTCCATTCGAAGAGGAGAGGAGAGTTGTAACCGGGGCGTTCTTTAAAACAAGGATGTGACCAAACCAATTCTCCACTATTTCGGTCCAGTGCAATCAAATTATGCTCCTCTCCACCGGGTTGACAATAAACTAGATCCCCGTTAATAACTAGCGATTGCGAATATCCAAAGCGTGGGATCTCGCCGCCAAAGTCGTCGAGCATATTTATTTTCCACAAAACACTGCCGTTTTCCGTTTCAATACAACACAAATCACCAGATCCAGAACAAACATAAATCTGGTCATTCAATAAGCTTGGTGTTCCTCGCGATCCTGGGAAGTTCTTTGTCCATTCTTTACCATAGACTGAACGCCAGATTTCTTTTCCTTGATGATCCAACTTAAACAGGTATCCGAGGCTATCAATTTCTCCGGTTGTATAGACAAATTTATCAGTAATAATAGGGCTGCTGTAGCCATTTCCAATTGATTCAGTTCCCCATATTTCAGCAGGACCAAGCTCCGGCCAACTTTTTAATAAGTTGGTTTCGTGATAGGAGCCTGAACGATTTATTCCGCGCCATTGGGTAACTTTGGGTTTAGGATTACAAGCCAATAGACTGGTTGCAATAATTAGGAAGAAGATTTTTTTCATATGTTTGTAGTTATGACGACAATTAGTTTTTAACTAAGAGTAGCTAAAAACATGTTTTTATTACAACCTATATTGAATTAAGCATTGAGTAGCAGATCGTCGATCCAATTTCTGAAGGACCGAATTTCATTCAACATGCTCGTTCTGTTTTTGGTAGTTCCTACGTCTGAGGATATTCCATTCGCATCATTTTGCGTGTAAACAAAAGCATTTTCAAGGGCTGAATCGCACTCGATCAAAACGGTTTCACGCTCGTAAAAAGGAACATCTTCCCATAGATCCAAAATTTTTAATTCCTCCTCATTAACCTCTACTAATTTTCCACTTACTGTTGATCCTTGATCCGGTTTTACAAACAGATAGCCACTTTCTTGATTTACAAAAAGACTAAAGTTAGACAGACGGCCCGCTTTGTATTTGGGTTTTCGTTTCAATAAACACTCAAAAAATTCAGGATCACCAATTGTTCCGTAAACAAAAAGTTGTGTTTTTTCCATTGGTCGTTTTTAATTGGAAGAAGCTTTTGCAGATAGTGGTTTGTGTACTTCTTTTTAGGTTTTGTTTTTTTATCGATTAAGATTAAATGTAAGAAATTTGGAAAGAAAACAGAGGCGATTGTTCCAGGAAAAGTAAAATTTGATTAATTTCGGGTTGTATTAATAACTTAAACCCCCGCCAAAATCCTTTCTCTCACCTTACCGGCGGGGGATTTTTTTGCAATATGTCGGAAATTACTTGTAGTGTCAGGCTTCGAAAAGCGGAAAGCTTAAATAGAACTCCGATCCTTTACCTTTTTTAGAAATAACATGAATTTTTGAGCCGAGCAATTGCGCAAGAGAATGAGAGATCGCTAGTCCTAAACCGGCACCTTGCTTTAAATTATCGACTTGAGTAAATCGAGAAAATAGAAGTGCCCGGTCCTCTTTGGAAATACCGATGCCAGTATCTTTAACGAAAAGATCAAAATTGCCGGGAATGGATGATTCTCGACACCCTAGTGTAACAATACCTTCAGGCGTATATTTAAATGCATTCGAAATAAAGTTGTTTAATATCTGTTCCAGGCGAGTTTGATCGGTATTGATGATGCAATTGTAATAATCCAACTGAATATCTAGTTTAAAGTCGATCGAAGCAGGACAATCTTCTTTGTGTTGGTCATAGATACTTTTCAGTAAAGGTTTTACTTCGGTTCTTTTTTTTACGATTTCAAGCGAGTTGGTTTCTATTTTCGAAATATCAATAACATCGTTAATGATTGTCAGTAGGGTTTCATTTTGTTTGATGATAATATTGATGAAATCCTGTTTTCTATCTTCTTCAACCTCATTAGACGCAATTAAGTCTGAAAAGCCAATGATTGAGTTCAGTGGGGTTCTTATCTCGTGACTCATATTTGCTAAAAAAGCTGATTTCAGTTTTTCGTTTTTTTCGGCTGTTTCTTTTGCTTTAATTAGCTCTTGTTCATGCAGTTTCTGATTTGTTATCATTTGGATGATTCCGATAGATTTTACAGGAATTTGTTGCTCATTTTTTAAAAGCTGACCGACAAGCCGGACGTAAATTGTTTGATTCAGCTTGTTAATTATCCGGCATTCTTTTTCGATCGTGTCTTTCTGGTCAATTTTCCTAAAAAAATTTATTACATCCTCAAGATCATCAGGATGAATAATACTCTTGATATATTCTGCAGTCAAATATTCTTTTTCTTTGTTTATCCCAGTAAAACTATACACTTCGTCAGACCAGTAAATTTTTCTAGTCTCCAAACTCATTTCCCAGGTTCCCATTTCTCCAACTTCCATTGCTTTGTGCAAATAGGTATCCCGGTCTTTCAGTTCCCGGGTTCTTGTTTTTACTTGTTGTCTTAGCACTGCTATAAAAAGAAAAGCAACACCAAAAAGAGTGATAAATCCGTAGATCAAAAATTGTAACCAGATTGGCAGAACCCAGTGAGATTGCTCGAAAACAGCCCTTTTGTAATCAGTAATTAGTTGATAATATATTGAGTTAGGAATGCTTTTGTATATAGACAGGCGGTGGTCGATCATTTTTCGCAAAGCTTCATTTTTGCCAATTGGGAAAGAATATTTCAACTCGGTGGGGTTAAAATACAGGCCAGAGCTAACCACTTCTGGTGGGAGTTCACCCAACAAATTCGGAGATGGACCTACAATGGCAAACAGTTCTTTCCTCTTCAGCCTGTTTAAGGCTTCGGAATGACTATCGATGTATATCGCTTGTATTTCGATATCGAATTCGTTGATGTAGTCAAGAAAACCAGCGGCATTGTTGTCGTCAACAACCAGTCCTATTTTTTTATTCTCAAGCTGAAGTATATTCTTGAAGTCAGTTTGCTTGTGCATATAGAGCTCGCTCCACATGGTGTACAAATTGGCATCGGTAAAGTCAAGTATTTCTTTTCGCTTAGCCGTTTCCTGTGTGCCCGGCAACACATCAATTTCCCCGGTTTGCACTTTAATGAAAAGCTCATTCCATGATCCATCGACCCATTCAAATTGAATATTTTCATCTTGAGCTATTTTCTCGAACAGTACCAACGGAAATCCTTTTACTTCTCCATTTTGGCCGTGAGACATAAAACCGGGGACATTTGGGAGTCCCACCTTATACAAAGCAGTCTCTTTGGCAAAGGTCGCAATGAAGCCCAAGCACAGGATGAGAATCAATCCGGTTTTGTACAAGCCTTTAATGTTTTTAAAGTGATTTTGGGATGTACCGTTTTTAAGGCTGTAATGGTTTGGGTTCATTTTGCACTATTGATATTATCAAAAGTACAAAATGAACTTGTATTAAAAAAGATGAATATGAGTTTGTTAGAAAAATCTATTTCCCTAGCACTTCGAAGTATTTTAATTGCTTCTCAAATTCTTCAATTGTTGGAAAGTCGTTGTAATGCCATTTATCCAGAATGGTACCATTTTTAATAAGCATTAGCCCTGGGTTTGAACGGATCATTGTTTTTAAGGTAATCTCGTCGGCATTAAACATTTCGAAGGGTAAATCATGTTCGGCAATGTAGGCGTCAATGTTTTCGGGGAGCGAAGAAGTTAATCCTATAAAATTCATCCCTTGGTCATTTGCGTATTGAGCCAGTTCTTTCAGCTGTTCTAAATTAGAAGTGTCGGCGTCATCGAGGTGTTTAGAGATGAAGAAAAAAGTATAATTCTCATCGTAAAGGAAAAAGTCTTTAATGTCTTCTCCTTCTGGTGTTTCTATGAAAAAATTGTGAATTGGAGCTTTGTAGCCTTCCTGTACCAATTTCGTGTCGATTGATTCAAATTCCCAAGTTGTGGAATCTTGCCAGGGGGAATTATCTTCAGTGAACTGCTTTACTTCTCCTGTCTTTTTGTTTTTATAGTACAAGGTGTTTTCATACACATCTATAGGAGCATCGTCGGGTACAGTCATTCCCTCAGGAATATTCACACCAATTTTGTAAGGTCGAAAATCGATAATGGGAAGGTGGTTGTACGAGTAGTCAACTAGATAAGCAAACACCAGTATTGTAGAGATTGCCATCATGGAGGCAATTGGTTTAAAATTTCCGGGATGATGTCGTTTGCGATAGGCAAAAACAATAATTGCGAACGCAAGAAATACGATATTTTTAAAAAAGGTTTCCCAATTGGTTAATATTAATGCATCACCAAAACAACCACAGTCGGTAACCGGATTCGTCAAAGCCAAAATAAAAGTAAGAACCGTGAAAAAAAACATCATCAATACCGCAAGGGTCGAGGTGAGTGAGATAAAAACATTGAAAACCAGCGCAATGCCAATGGCAAATTCTGTTGCCGATAACAAAATACCAAGTGGGAGCGCGAATGACGTTAGGGAATCCATACCCCAGACATTAAAATAATCGGTGAACTTATAAGCCATTCCCCAAGGATCAACGCCTTTTACAAAACCTGAAAAGATAAAAACCAACCCGAGCAGAATTCGGGCAATGTGCCACAATGTTTTCATAAAATTCCTCTATTCTTTATATTCTAGCTTAATTAACGCAAAAACGGCGTAATTGATCATGTCTAAATAATTAGCATCAATTCCTTCCGAGATAATTGTCTTTCCGGCATTATCTTCTATCTGTTTTGTTCGCTTAATCTTCATCAGAATAAGATCGGTAATGGAGCTGATTCGCATTTGACGCCAAGCCTCATCGTAGTCATGGTTTTTGTTTAGCATCAGGTCTTTAGCTTGATTGAAATAATTCAGGTAAAGCTCAAGGGTTTCCTCTTCAGTAAGGTCATCTTTATCGGCAATCCCTTTTTCAAGCTGAACAAGTGCCATGATGCAGTAATTGATAATTCCGATATATTCTGAGCGACTACCTTCATCAACTTTCATGTTTTCCTTCATTTCAATGCTTCGTATTCGCTGAGCTTTGATGAAGATTTGATCAGTCATAGAGCTGGGACGCAAAATACGCCAGGCAACTCCGTAATCTTTCATTTTTTTAACGAAAATATCCTCACAAATTTCAATAATATGATTGTATTGTTCAATGGTTCTTTCCATTTTGTGCATTTAATTTTGAGCCATAAAAATAGGAAAAAATGCGTATTTTGTTGGCTTTATTATACTTTTGTATGAAGCATTGTTTAACTTATCTAATACTTAGGTTTTATGTTGATCACAAGCTCAGCAAGTAAGTTCTTTAAACGAAAACATACGATCAATGTTAATGGGCAACTAATCGACCTGTCAAACCCCGTTGTGATGGGGATTTTAAACGTAAGCCCCGATTCTTTTTTTGACGGAGGAAAATATGTAATCGAAGATGCCATTCTACAGCGTGCCGAACAGATGCTGGAAGAGGGGGTAAGCATTATCGATATTGGAGCAGTGTCATCTCGTCCGGGTGCTGATGCCATTTCAACAAAGGAAGAACTGACCCGCTTATTGCCGGCGGTAACCGCCATTCGGAAACGGTTTCCGCAGGCTCCAATTTCAATCGATACTTTTCGTTCGTGGGTGGCATTGCGCGTAATTGATGAATGTGGCGGTTGTATCATCAACGATATTTCAGGGGGTGATTTTGATGAGCACATGTTTGACACCGTTGGGAAGTTGGGAATGCCGTACATTTTGATGCACATGAAAGGAACGCCTCAAACGATGCAGGACGATCCTCAATATGATGATATAATAAAAGATATTTCGAAGTATTTTTCTGAAAAAGTACGAAAACTGACCAAAGCGGGAGTCAAAGATGTTATTCTTGATCCGGGTTTTGGTTTTGGTAAAACCTTAGGGAATAATTATGATTTGCTAAATCGGTTGGATTCCTTTAAGGTTTTTCAATTGCCGGTAATGGTCGGTATGAGCCGAAAATCAATGATCCATAAGTTGTTGGAAGTTGATGCCGAACAAAGTTTAGGAGGAACAATTACGGCTAATACAATGGCACTGCTTGGTGGAGCTGATATTTTGAGGGTGCACGATGTGAAAGATGCTGTTGAGTCGGTAAAGATTTTTACCATGCTTAAGGAGACGGCTAATTTATGAGCTTATTTATAACATTAAGGTTTTTAGATGTTTTAGACATATTGCTGGTGGCGTTTTTGCTTTACCAGCTATACTTGCTGATTAAAGGAACCGTAGCCTTTAATATTTTTATTGGGCTTTTTTTAGTGTACCTATTCTGGTTGCTGGTGAGAGCGCTAAATATGGAGTTGCTCGGATCATTTATGGGACAGTTTATTGGGGTCGGTATTTTGGCTCTGATTGTCGTGTTTCAACCCGAAATCCGACGCTTTTTATTGTTGATTGGGAGTAATCCACAGGTAAATCGCTTTCTGAGCGTTGAAAAATTATTCAATTTAAAAACGAAGTCAGCTTCAGGACAACATTTGAAAATGATTGTTAGAGCGTGCGAAAACATGGCGAAAGTAAAAACAGGAGCTTTAATTGTTGTGGCGCAAAACTCGGAGCTGAAAGAGTATATCAGAACAGGTGAAAAATTGAATGCTCGGATTTCGGATAGTTTACTGGAGACCGTTTTTTTTAAAAATACCCCTTTACATGATGGAGCTGTAATCATTAACGGGAACAAAATAATGGCAGCAAGATGTATTTTGCCGCTGACCAATAAGGAAGATTTAAATCCGCTGTTTGGATTGCGACATCGGGCAGCAGTTGGGATTACCGAAAACACTGATGCTTGCGCTATTATTGTTTCTGAAGAAACCGGAAGGATTTCGGTTGCTTTAGCTGGCGAGCTTAGGCACAATCTCTCGGGGATTGATTTGAGTAATATACTTGAAAATATTATTATAGATATTGACGATGCTGACTAAACTTAAAGAACTTGTTTTATTCGAAAATAACGTGTTCAGGGTTGATCTGTTGGATTTGATTTTGATCATTGCGATAGGCTTTGTTGCGTTTCTAATAATACGTTTATTACATCGATTCATTAAAAAACTGCTGACAAATAAACATATTTCTTTTCGTTTTTCTCGCTATTTGTTGCAAGGAGCCAGGTTGTTGGGATGGATCAGCTTCTTTTTTATTGCACTTGAAGTGCTGGGTATTAAAAGTTCCGTAGTTTTTAATTACATATTGTATGACGGAGAAAAACTCAAGCTGCAGATTTTTAATATTTTCATCATTCTGGTCATACTGTATATTGTCAGGGGTTTATCTTTTTTAGTAGAGTATTGGTTCGATGATCGGATTGATAGTAAAAAACTGGATAAGGGGAGGGGGAAGTCGTTCCTTCAGATTGTTAAATACATTATTTGGATGCTGGGGATTAGTGTGGCAATTGGCTCACTTGGATTCGAAATTACCTTGATTATTGCCAGTGTATCAGCTCTGTTGATTGGTGTTGGATTCGGCTTACAACATATTTTTAACGACTTCTTTTCAGGCATTATCATTTTATTTGATGGATCGATTGAAGTGGACGATGTGGTAGAAATGGAGGGCGTTGTAGGGCGCGTGCTGGAAATTGGCTTACGTGTTTCAAAAGTGTTGACGCGCGACAATGTTGTTATTATTGTACCCAACTCTCGGTTTACAGGGCAGCAAGTGATCAACTGGAGTCACAATGCCGATGTCACCCGGTTTTATGTTCCTGTGGGCGTTGCTTATGGTTCTGATGTCAGGTTGGTGGAACGAATATTACTTGAGGCTGCTAAAGATCACTCTCAAATTGTGAAGACCCCGGCCGCATTTGTTCGATTTAATGATTTTGGTGAGTCTTCGCTTGATTTTGAGTTGTATTTCTGGACAGCTAATGACTTCATGGTCGAGAATATCAAAAGCGATCTACGCTTTGAAATTGATCTTCAGTTCCGGGAAAACAAAGTTGAGATCCCATTTCCACAACGTGATTTGCATTTTAAAAGCAGGAATTTTGATTTATAGGATCTGGTTTAAGGCTCCTTTGAAAATTCGATATCTTTTAAACGAAAAAAAACAGTTTTGGCGTGACTAAAGCAAGGAAAGCGATCGCTTACAATTTGGGATACTTTTTGATATCTACCTCTCGCATCATTTCGTAAATATTTTCAAAGATCTGTTCGACGTTTGGTTTGCTAAAAAACTCACCGTCAATTCCATATGCCGGACGATGCGCTTTCGCTGTAAGCGTTCGAGGGGCAGTGTCCAGATAATTGAATGCTTGTTGTTCTTCAATCACTTTTTGCATCATATAGGCTGTTCCACCTCCCGGCACATCTTCATCCACAAAGATGACCTTGCCCGTTTTTTTGATCGATTCCAGAATTCGATGATGAACATCGAAGGGTAAGAGGGTTTGAACATCTATAACCTCTACTGAAATTCCCTTCGTGTCAAGTAGCTCGGCCGCCTTAATGGAGTGATTAACATTCCAGGCATAAGTCACAAGAGTAACATCCGAACCTTCAACCATCACTTCAGGAACACCAAGCGGGATTTTAAACTCGCCCAGGTTTTGGGGAAGTGGCTCTTTGGTGTTGTAGCCTTTTAATGGTTCAATAACCAACGCCGGATCGTTAGCCGATAAAAGCGTATTATAAAAACCTGCAGCTTGTGTCATATTACGTGGTACACACAGATACAATCCGCGCAACGATCCAAGTATCATTTGCATGGGTGAACCGGCATGCCACATGCCTTGTAGCTGATGTCCACGGGTACGAATAATAAGAGGTGCAGACTGTTTGCCTTTTGTGCGATATTGCATACTGGCTAAATCGTCGCTCAGGGTAGAATGTGCATAAATCAAATAATCGAGATATTGAATTTCTGCAATTGGGCGAAACCCTCTTAGTGCCAATCCTATTCCCTGACCAATAATCGTTGTTTCCCGTATGCCGGCGTCAGAAACCCGATCGTTTCCATACTTTTCCTGCATCCCTTTCATGCCTTGGTTTACGCCACCAAGTTTTCCTGTATCTTGCCCAAATGTCACCAGATTTGGGTATTTGTTAAAGAGCGAATTGAAGTTATTGCTCAATATTCCTGAGCCGTTCACTTCGGTTCCCTCTTTACCATATTGAGGAGCTACGGCTTCTACATTCAATGCAGAGTCAACTCCTTCGCGGTATAGTTGACGATTATAAAAATCGGTACTTTGATTTTTGAATTCTTCAATCCAGTGGTACAATTCATTGCAAGCATCTTTAACTTGTGTGGTGTTAAAAATATCGTAATAAATACGTTGGGCAAAGCTCAAATATTTTCGGCGCGTAGGAAAAGTCCTTTGATCAATTTCCTCCAATTCAACCAGATGATCGATTTCTCCTGAAGACTGTTTATCTAAGTTTTTAAGGATCTTTTTAAGACTGTTGGCCTCCTTTAAAAATCCATTGCTATAGTTCTTCCACGCTTTGTTTTTAGCTTCTTTGGCACGCTTTGCGGCTTTATTTTCAATGGCTGAAATTGCGTTCATCTTGATGCCATTTTCAACCAACCATATTTTGAATTGGTAAAGACAGTCGTATTCTTTCTCCCATTCCAAACGCTCTTTACTTTTATATCGCTCGTGTGAGCCGGAAGTCGAGTGCCCTAGCAATTGAGTGACTTCCTGAATATGAAACAAGGTCGGAGTATGCGTTTTTCTACAGTTGTCAATACCTTTTGCAAAAGTTTCTAACAGCTCGGTATAGTTCCAACCCCGGCAGGTGTGAATCGAAATGCCATTCGTTCCACGTTTCTTTTGAAAACCTTTGAGCGCCTCAGAAATACTTGACTTCGTTGTTTGCAGTTCGATCGGAACGCTGATTCCAAATCCATCGTCATAAACTGATACCGCTAAAGGAACCTGCATAACTCCGGCAGCATTGATTGTTTCGAAAAACATTCCTTCCGATGTGCTGGCATCGCCAATACTTCCGAAAGCAACTTCATTACCGGTTACATTGTTATTCAGTGCTTTTGCCAGCGATGCATTATCCCGCACTAATTTCGAAGCTTGAGCCAAGCCGAGTAGTCGGGGCATTTGGCCTCCCGTAGAGCTGATATCTGAGCTGGAGTTATAGCTTTCAGACAAATTTTTAATTTCTCCTTGCTCATTAATGTTAGCAGTACAAAAGTGATTGTTGAAGTTTCTTCCACCGGTTGATGGATTCATTTTATCATCGGTATCACCATAAATCATGGCAAAGAATTCTTCCGGTTGTAGCAGTCCGAGAGCCAGCATGAAAGTTTGATCGCGGTAGTATCCGGATCTCCAATCTCCTTTTTTAAAGGTTTTGGCATAAGCTACTTGTGCTAGCTCTTTTCCGTCACCAAAAATACCAAAATGAGCTCTGCCATTGTGTACTTCCCGCTTACCCAAGACGCTCAATTGACGGCTTAAATAAGCAATATAATAATCGTTGAGTAACTCATCCGTTTTTGTATTGCTTGATGTAAGCATTTCAGCTTTTTCTAAAAGCATTTATCGTAATTTAGTGATTAAGACTATTTAGTCTGAAATACATTAGAAACAACGCACAAAATGGTGTTTTGTTTACAAAATCTAATGTTTCAAACACGATGTCAATTCTAATAAAAACTTGATACTATTCAAAGTAAATAAACCTCAGCAGTCTGTCTATTTTCGTACTTTCCGATAGCGTGAAACCGTTTAACGAGGTAAACGGAAAATTGTCCGTTAGCTGTATTTTCTAACGAACAATTTTCTGTAACATCATTTATATTATAGTGGAATGTTTCCATGCTTTCTTGGCAGGTTCGATTTTCGTTTGTTGTTTGTCATTTCTAATGCGTTGATAATCTTAATTCGTGTGTCTTCCGGATAAATAATTTCATCAATGTAGCCAAGTGAAGCTGCCCTGTATGGGTTTGCAAAAGCTTCGCGGTATTCTTCAACTGCCTTGGCCTTTTCCTCCGGATCTGTAATCTTTCGGTTTAAAATATTTATTGCACCCTCGGGCCCCATTACTGCAATTTCGGCGGTTGGGTAGGCATAATTAATATCACCGCCTATGTGTTTGCTCGACATCACGTCGTAAGCACCTCCATAAGCTTTACGAGTAATTAGGGTGATTTTAGGAACGGTGGCTTCGGCAAATGCATACAGCAATTTAGCGCCATGTTTAATGATGCCTCCGAATTCCTGTTGTGTTCCTGGCAAGAATCCCGGAACATCCACAAGCGTAACCAGGGGGATATTGAAGGCATCGCAAAAACGCACAAACCGTGCAGCTTTTGAAGACGAATTAATATCCAAAACACCCGCTAGATGAGATGGCTGGTTGGCTACAATTCCAACAGATTTTCCCCCAAAACGAGCAAAGCCTATAATAATGTTCGATGCATATTGAGGTTGAACCTCGAGAAAATGTTCTTCATCAACAATTTTATAAATGATGTCTTTCATGTCGTACGGCTTATTTGGATCTACCGGAACGACATCATGTAAAGCATCAACTTTTCGATCAATAGGGTCGGTTGTGGTTTGTAGAGGGGGTTCTTCCATGTTGTTCGATGGAAGGAAACTGATCAATTCGCGAACCATCATAATGGTTTGCTCTTCACTATCGCCGGTAAAATGAGCAACACCACTTCTCGAACTATGTGTTACAGCACCGCCCAGGTCTTCTTTAGAAACTTCTTCATGCGTTACGGTTCTGATTACATCTGGGCCGGTAACAAACATGTGACTGGTTTCATTCACCATGAAAATGAAATCGGTTAAGGCAGGAGAATAAACTGCACCACCGGCACATGGCCCAAGTATGGTACTAATTTGCGGTATCACTCCTGATGATAAAACGTTATTATAAAAGATATCAGCATATCCCGCTAAACTTTGTACGCCTTCCTGAATACGCGCACCACCAGAGTCGTTTAACCCAATCAGAGGTGCTCCGTTTTCAACGGCCATCTTTTGTATTTTAACGATTTTGTCAGCATTGGAGCGGCTCATTGTACCTCCGAAAACGGTGAAATCCTGAGCGAATACATAAACCAGACGGTCATGTATTTTTCCGTAACCGGAAACGACACCGTCTCCGCGAAATTTCTTTTTATCGATACCAAAATCGGTAGCGCGGTGAAGGACAAATTTGTCTATTTCGTTGAATGTGCCCGGATCCAAAAGTTCATCAATCCGCTCACGCGCAGTTTTTTTTCCTGCTGCGTGTTGTTTTTCAACGCGCTCAACTCCACCACCAGATTCGGCTTCTATATTTGTCTGTTCAAACTTCTCAAATTTGCTTTTTAAATCCATAGTCCTCTGAATTAGTCAATTTCAATCAATACTTGGTTTGATTCCACCGTGTCTCCATCTGAAACATTTACAGCTTTTACAACACCATCAATAGCGACTTTATATTCACTTTCCATTTTCATGGCCGAAATGATCACCGCTGTTTGTCCTTGTTTTACTTCTTCGCCTTCTTTCACCAAAACTTTTACAATTTTACCGGGCATCGGTGCTGTTATCTGTTTTTCACTTTGGGCAATTGCTCCGGCTCCGCGATTACGGATATAGCGTGCTTCAGCATCAATCACTTCCAAGTCATAAGTGTTGTGAAGTGTAAATGCAGTGTAGGTCTTGGGTTTTTGTGATGGAACCAGCGAAATATTATGAGACCGATTGTTCTCAATTATTGAAAAGGTTCCTTCATCGTTATGCATCAGGTCGATATTGTATGTTTTATCATCGACCATTACCTCGATGAGGTTTTCATTTTGATTTAAAATTTTAACTGAAGCAATACGGTCACCTAATTTAATTTCAATAGGCATAATTATTTTGTTTTATAAACGATCAAAATTTTTCTGGTAAGTATATTTTTTCCAGCGGTTGTTAGCCGGATTGAGTTCTTTTGTTGGAATAATTTTATTCTTGCGATTCACGAAATCAAAATAGGCTGAAATAATAACCATATCTTGTTGTTCCAATTCTTCGACACTTTCAGCCATCAAGGTTGTTCTATTCTTCTCAATGAAATTGGTATCATAGTTTCCTGTCACAAAATCAGGGGTTTCCATAATCCGGTTTAGAAACTTTAGCGAACTGCGGATTCCTGTTATTTTGTACTCGTAAAGGGCTCTTCGCATGCGTTGGATTGCCTCTTCGCGGGTTTGCGCCCAAACAATGAGCTTGGAGATCATCGGATCGTAGTGAATTGGAATTTCATAGCCTTCGTATACATAGCCGTCAGTGCGTACCCCGAGCCCAAGTGGTTCGGTAATACCATGGATTTTCCCTGGACTTGGCATAAAGTTATTGTCTGAATCTTCAGCATATATCCGGCATTCTATGGCGTGACCTTTCTGTTCCAATTCACTTTGAATTAAATTGAGGTGCATTCCTCCGGCAACTTCAATTTGCTTTTTAACCAGATCGATTCCAGTTACCCGTTCGGTAATTGGATGTTCAACCTGCAAGCGCGTATTCATTTCCAGAAAGTAGTAGTTTAAATCGTTGTCTACCAAAAACTCAATGGTTCCGGCTCCAACATAATTTACTGCTTTTGCGGCATCAACGGCGTGCTTGCCCATCTGGTAGCGCAGTTCCTCAGTCATTAACACGGAAGGTGTTTCTTCTACCATCTTTTGGTGTCGCCTTTGGATTGAGCATTCCCGCTCAAAAAGGTGAACCACATTGCCGTGTTCGTCTCCAAGCACTTGAAACTCGATATGGTGCGGTGAGCTTACATATTTCTCAATGTAAACTGCATCATTGCCGAAAGAAGCCAGGGCTTCGGATCGAGCAGCACGAACGGCAGAAATAACATTTGCCGCTTTTTCAACTAGCCGCATTCCTTTGCCACCACCTCCGGCAGAAGCTTTAATCATAACCGGTAGCCCAATGGATTCAATGGTCTCAATGGCTTCGTCCTCTGACTTGATGGCTTCCGTAGTTCCGGGAACAACAGGAACACCGGCCGCAATCATTGCTTTACGAGCCTGAATTTTATCACCCATTTTATCGATCACTTCGGCAGTAGGACCAATAAAAATAATACCGTTTTCTTTACACAGCCTTGCAAAGGCGGCATTTTCAGATAAAAAGCCGTAGCCTGGGTGGATCGCATCAGCTTTTGATTTTAAAGCAACTTCTATAATTTTATCAGCTTTTAAATAACTGTCTTTTGAAGGAGCCGGGCCAACGTAGTATGCTTCATCAGCATAGCGAACATGCATCGATGTACGGTCGGCTTCGGAAAAAACAGCAACAGTTGCTATGCCCATTTCACGGCAGGTGCGCATGATTCGGACAGCAATTTCACCCCGGTTTGCCACCAGGATTTTGTTGATTTTACTCATAAATAAACTTTTAATACTTCAAATACTTGTCTTATTAAATAGTCTAATTAGGTCCTTTTTGACCTAAATTCTACCATAAAAACCATATTCGGTCTAAAAAGTTTTCGCAAGCCTATTATTAATTAATCTTTACGCCTGAAAAAAAATAATGTTAAGAAGTACATGAAGTAAAAAATTATGTATATTCGCCGAGCCTTATCGAAAAACTATGTTGTACCAAAAATCACTATCTAAATTAATCCTGCTTTTTGGATTTGTATTTTCAGTGAGTTCTGTTTGCGCTCAGGGTGATGCTGACTATTCACTATCTACAGATTCAATGGTTAACCGAGTAGCTAGTGATATAAAAGTGTATCACGCTGACTTCACTTCAGAAAAAATAAAAATTGATGGAGAGCTTGATGATGCTGTCTGGAGACATGTGAAATGGGAGGGTGGGTTTGTACAGCAACAGCCTTTACAGGCAAATGCGCCATCGCAACAAACCGAATTCTGTATTTTATATGATAAGGATAATCTATACATCGCGTTAAAATGCTACGATGATGAGCCTGAAAAAATCAGATCCATATTAAGTCGACGAGATGAAATGAGCGGCGATATTGCAGGCGTGGCTATTGACTCGTATGCAGACAAACGAACAGCTTTTGAGTTTAATGTGTCGGCTGCCGGCCAGAAGGTTGACCTCATGCATCTTGGAGCATACCAATGGGATCATAATTGGGATGCCATTTGGGAGGGTAAATCAGCAGTAAAAGATTCGATGTGGACGATTGAGATGCGTATTCCTTTTAGTCAGCTGAGGTTTTCTGATAAGGAAGAGCAGGTGTGGGGAATGCACATTTGGCGATGGATTGATCGAAATTCGGAAGAAGATCAGTGGAAGCTAATTCCGGTTGATGCTCCAGCCATGGTTTATTTATTTGGCGAACTGCGTGGAATAAAAGGCATTAACGCAAAACGAAAAATGGAGTTTCTGCCATACTCCAGCTTTAAGTATTCGCCAAATACCGACCTGGAAAATAGTACAAGATTCGACATCGGACTAGATGGAAAGATTGGTCTGAGTTCCGATTTTACACTGGACTATACTGTAAATCCTGATTTTGGACAAGTTGAAGCCGACCCTTCAGAGTTGAGTTTGTCGTCGTATGAAGTTTTTTACGATGAAAAGCGGCCGTTTTTTCTGGAAGGAAATAATGTACTTGACTTTAGCATGGGGCGCGATTTGCTTTTTTACTCCCGAAGGATTGGACGTGCTCCTTCTTATCGGCCGGGTCTTCAACAGGATGAAAGTCTGTCGATGCCTGATAATACATCGATTATTAGTGCGTTAAAGGTAACCGGGAAGAATAAGAAGGGCTTGTCGTTGGGAGTTGTTCAGAGTTTTACAGCAAAAGAAAAAGCCACTGTTTATTCTCCTGGCAACGAAGAGCAAGTTACGGTAGAGCCATTTTCGAATCACTTTGTTGGTCGTGTAAAACAAGATTTTAATGAAGGGAATACCGTGCTTGGCGGAATTGTGACTTCCAGTGTGAGTTCGATCAATGAGGAGCATTTGGAGTTTCTACCTCACTCGTCCTTGGTCGGAGGAGTTGATTTTCAGCATAATTGGAAAAAGCGAAAGTATTTTATTGATTTGAAGAGTTTCTATAGCCGAATTGGTGGAACGGAAGAAGCTATTGCTGACTTGCAATTGGCATCGCAGCATTATTTTCAACGACCAGATGCTGATCACTTAACTTATGATCCATCAAAAACAAGTTTAATCGGTCATGGAGGACAACTTGCAGGAGGAAAACAAAGTGGCAAGTTTCGTGCGAATGGAACCTTTAGCTGGCGCTCTCCCGGTGTAGATTTGAATAACCTCGGCTATATGTATCAGGCCGATTACCTTGAAGGGATTGCCGAATTTAAGTATCAAGTGAATAAGCCGATTGGAATTTTTCGTGACTATTACTTAAAATATACTCAAAAGCACGAATGGAGCTATGGAGGTGAAACAACCAAAGAAGAATTTCAACTCCACTCGTATACCCGGTTTACAAATTTGTGGCGTATGCATGCATTTCTTGAACACGATTATAATGTGTTTGATACCCGTGAGTTGAGAGGAGGCCCCAAATTGTTTAAAGATGATACCTGGGAAACCCGCTTGTTTTTTCAATCAAACAACGCAAAAAATCTACTTTTTGCAGGAGGACCGCACTACATCTGGTCGGTTGATGGGATATCAAAAAGAGATCGGTACAATTTTACTGTCCGCTGGCAAATTGGCGATCGGATTTCCATTTATGGACAAATGGACTATGAAGATATGACAGATTACCACCAATATGTTCGCAGACTTTCGCTTTCAGATAACTCAACGGGGTATCTGGTTGGAAAAATGGATCGTAAGACGATTTCAACAACCCTGCGGTTGGAGTATTTCATTACGCCGGAGATATCCTTACAATATTATGCCAATCCTTATGCTTCGGTTGCTAAATACTCTGATTTTAGAAGGGTAAATAAAGGTGACAGTAAAGATCTGAATGACCGCTATTTTCAGGCTGAGTCTGTTGAACTCGAAAATAACAGCTACAGTATAAAAGACGAAACAGGAGAAGAATACGCATTCGTAAATCCGAATTTCGACTACAAAGAGTTGCGATCGAACTTGGTTGCCCGATGGGAATTTCGCCCGGGATCGACACTTTATCTGGTTTGGAACACTTCCAGTATACTTTACGAGCGAAGTAGTAACTACTCGGTTAGCAAGAGTTATGGTGACCTGTTTGGCGTGAAATCCGACAATGTTTTCATGATAAAATTCAACTACTGGTTTTCGCTTTAATCCATCTCAATCGATTACTTTTGTCACTTTTATAATTCTGAAGCAACAAGTAAACTATTCGTAACTGAAGGTTTTTTTTTTTGTGGTGACAATCAACGCGAGCGCAGTGAAATTTTCAAACTATATACCTCTTTATAAAAGTAACTTACATCTGGCCTTTCCGGTTATTTTGTCCCAGATAGGACAGGTAACGGTTAGTCTTGCCGATAATATGATGGTTGGACATGTTGGAACAGTCGAATTGGCTGCTGCCGCTTTCTCCATCAATATCTTCCATATTGGTATGTTAATGGGAATTGGAATCACGATGGGAATAACGCCGCTTGTAGGGAACGTATACAGCCAGAAAAAGGAGCAAGAGGTGGGCGAATACCTGAAAAATGGTTTGCTGGTTCACATGGGTACAACTGTACTAATTGCTTTAGTGATGGGGCTGTTAAGTGTTTATCTTGATCGGATGGGGCAGCCGGAACAAGTTGTAACCAAAGCTATTCCTTATTACTTATTGTTGGTTGCATCGTTGCTGCCGATGTTGCTATTTATGTCATTCAAACAGTTTTTGGAAGGAGTGGGGAATACCAAAATAGCCATGTATATTACGCTGACGGCTAATTTACTAAATATAGCACTGAACTATGTTTTGATTTATGGAAAATTTGGAGCTCCGGCGTTAGGCTTAAATGGAGCAGGAATTGCCACTCTAATCTCAAGAATTTTGATGCCCATCTTATTGATTCCGTTTGTACTAAAAAATAAGCAGTTTAAGCGGGAGTTCAGGATCGCTTATCATGCCCGGATTAAATTAAAGAAGCTTAAAGAATTGTTTGCGGTGGGCTTGCCAATAGGCTTGCAGATTATTGTAGAGGTAAGCACATTTAGTTTTGGTGCAATTATGATGGGGTGGATTAGTAAAGAAGCGTTGGCAGCCCATCAGGTTGCTATTGGTTTGGCCTCATTTACGTACATGATCAGTTTAGGAGTTGGAGCCGGAACAACTATTTTAGTGAGTCATGCGCGAGGAGCAAATGACAAATTACAGTTGCGCAGGAGTATATACTCCTCCTTTCATCTTGTTGTTCTTTTTATGGGAATTATGGCCATTTTGTTTGTGCTTTTCCGACATCAGTTTCCGCTATTGTTTACCAACGATCCTGCTGTTATTACCATTGCCGCCAATCTGCTGATTGTAGCTGCTCTTTTTCAGATTTTTGATGGAGTTCAAGTCATTCTATTGGCTTCGTTGCGTGGAATGTCTGATGTGAAATACCCCATGTTCATGGCATTTATCAGTTATATGATTTTAGGCTTGCCAATAAGTTATCTATTGGGTGTTATTCTTAAATTTGGAGCTGTGGGTGTTTGGGGTGGTTTTTTAAGTGGGCTTGGCTTCGCTGCTTTGTTATTTTCCTTGCGGTTAAAAAGGCATATTCGATTTGATTAGTAGGATCAGGTTGCTTCTAAGCAATATCGCAACAGATATTTCGCCGTTGTTGCGGGTTTTTAATTCCACTTGTTTTTATCGAAAGAACTACCTTTTCTTTGATGAAATACATGCCGGAATAAAACAAAAAAACAGCACCAAAGAATGATGCTGTTTTTGACTTATTTTTCAATTGTCTTGTTGGAAATCTAACTGTCGATAAGCCTAACTACTAAATTGGAAATATTAATTGTTGTTGTTTTAAACTAAACCACTGAATCCCATAAAAGCCATTGCCAGAATTCCGGCTACAATTAATGCAATTGGCGTTCCCTTTAAGCCTTTCGGAATATTCATTAAATCTAAATGTTCTCTAAGTCCTGCAAATAGTACCAATGCCAATCCGAATCCGATTGCGTTTGCAATAGCAAAAACAACTCCTTCCATCAGGTTGAATTCCTTTTGGTAAGTCAAAATTGCAACACCGAGAATTGCACAGTTTGTTGTGATTAAGGGTAAGAACACGCCAAGTGCCTGATAAAGCGAAGGACTTACTTTCTTCAATATAATTTCAACCAACTGTACTAAAGAGGCAATAACCAAAATGAAAAAGATGGTTTGTAGAAATACCAAATTCAATGGATTCAAAATATAATTTTGAATGAGGTATGTAACAATTGTCGCAATAACCATCACGAAAGTTACTGCACCAGTCATTCCGACAGCCGTAGACAGCTTTTTGGAAACCCCAAGGAAAGGACAAATTCCTAAAAACTGATTCAGTACAATGTTGTTTACAAATATGGCGGCTATGATAATAAAAATATATTCCATGGTATATTTTTTAAGCTTTGTTCAAACGATTAATAATGGCAATTAAATAGCCCAATACAAGAAAAGCTCCGGGAGCTAACACGAATAGTAGCATTCCGTAATCTTCAGGAAAGATTGTCAGATTGAAAATTTTTCCGCTACCTAAAAATTCACGTGCTGCACCAAGCAAGGTGAGTGCAAAAGAGAAACCAAGTCCCATCCCCAAACCGTCAATCGCCGAGGTAGCAATCGTGTTTTTTGAGGCGAATGCTTCTGCACGTCCTAAAACAATGCAGTTCACTACAATCAGAGGAATGAAAAGCCCCAGGCTCTTGTAAAGAGCAGGTAAGTACGCCTGCATAACCAACTCAACAACAGTAACCAATGAAGCGATTACCACAATGAAACTAGGTATTTTTACTTTGCTGGGGATGACATTTTTGATGACTGAAATAACGATGTTTGACATCAATAGTACAAAGGTTGTAGCCAAACCCATGCCCAGCCCGTTGATGGCCGATGACGTAACCCCAAGGGTGGGACACATACCCAGTAGTAAAACAAAAACCGGATTTTCTTTGATAAATCCTTTGGTGAAGTTTTGCATCTGATTCATGATTGTCCTCCTTCTTTAGTCTGATTATCTGCTGTCTTTTCCGACTCTTGATTTTGATTATAGGTATTGTAAGCTCTTCTGACGGCATCTAAAAATGCGCGGCTGGTAATCGTCGATGCTGTAATGGCATCCACTTCACCTCCGTCTTTACTTACTTCAAATTTTGTTGTTGCCGGGCTTTTGCCAATAATGTTTTGCTTGGGTTTTGATTCATCTTTAAACCACTTATCCATTTTAGCTCCAAGCCCCGGAGTCTCTTTGTGTTCGAGTATTTCGTAACCGGTAACTGCTCCTTCGGGTGAAAAACCAGCCATCAGCGTAATTAAGCCGCTAAAGCCATTCTTAGTGTATGTCTTAACAGCTACTCCTACCAATTGCTCATTTGCTCCGTAAGCCGGGAAAAACTCCAAGCTGTCAGTTCCGTCAGCAGGAAGTACTTTGTACGAATCGCCAAGCGTTTCAAAAGCGGGAAGCACACTTTCAATGGCTTCTTTTTGAGCTTTCATTTTTGCTAGAGCGATATCTTCCTTGGTTAGGTCGTGTATAAATCCAAGTATAGTTGCTGCAATCAGCGTTACCAAAAATAAGGTAACCGTCATGTTCGTAAATGTCGATTCTTTTTGTGCCATTACTTCGCCCCTCCAAATCGTTTTGGTTTGATGTACGCATTTATTAGCGGTGTAAACCCGTTCATAATCAAAATGGCAAAGGAAATTCCTTCAGGGTATGCTCCAAAATTTCTAATGAGTACTGTAATGACTCCAATGCCAACTCCAAAAATTAACTGTCCTTTTACCGTCATCGGTGAAGTAACCATATCGGTAGCCATAAAAATAGCTCCAAGCATGGCGCCACCTGTTAATAAATGAAATACGGGTTCGATAAAATTTTCAGGATTCAGCATCCAAAGCGCACCCTGAAAAACAAAGATAGTGCCGAGTACAAAAAACGGAATGTGCCAGGTAATTACTTTTTTCCATAACATGTAGCCAAATCCCAGCAAGAGAAACATGGCTGATATCTCACCTAGTGACCCTGACATATTTCCATATAAAAGGTTCAGGTTTGATGGGAGAGCGGTCATTATTTCGCTAACTGGTTGCCCGGCTTTAACGCCTTCTTTTAACAAAGCTAGCGGAGTGGCTGTTGTTAAAGCGTCAACAGCAGCATGCTGTGTTACCGGCCAGCTGGTCATGTGAACCGGAAAGGAAATCAGTAAAAATACACGACCAACCAGCGCCGGGTTAAATGGGTTGTTTCCCAGCCCGCCGAATGATAGTTTTCCCACTCCAATTGCAACAAGTGCCCCAACAATGATCATCCAGGTTGGAAGGCTTGCCGGAACGTTAAATGCTAATAAAATACCTGTCAATGCAGCCGAACCATCGGTGATTTGAGGTATTTCTTTCATGATGAATTTTTGAATCAGGTATTCAAAAGCCACACAGGCAGTAACCGCAATGAGCGTTACTCGAATAGCTTCGAAGCCAAACATAAAGACCGACCAGGCAAGTGCAGGAACGAGAGCCAGCAGTACCCGGTACATGATTTTATTCACCGAATCGCTGGTTTGAACGTGCGGTGAAGGCGATATCGTTAGAAGTTTACTCATTTCTTTTGATCAGAATTATGAATTAGACTTTTGTGTTTTTAGTTTTTGCGGTTTCGGATAATATTTCCAACTTTTCCTTTTCCGAGACGAATATAATCTAATAATGGACGATCGGCAGGGCAGGTGTAACTGCAGGAGCCACATTCAATACAGTCCATAATGTTGTTCCCTTCGGCCTTCTCCCAAATTTGCTTGTCGGATACGGTCATCAAAAAGTAGGGCTCCAGTCCCATTGGGCAAACAGTAACACAGCGAGTACAACGAATGCAGTTTTTCATTTGCTCACGATTGGCTTCCTTTTTGGGTAGAATTAAAATACCCGACGTTCCCTTGGTTACCGGAATATCAGTCGTGGAAATTGCTTTTCCCATCATAGGACCGCCGCTGATTACTTTGCCCGTATCTTCTGGTAATCCTCCGGCAGCATCAATTAAATCTTGTACAGGAGTTCCTATTCGAACCAGCAAGTTTGATGGCTTGGCAACCGACTTGCCGGTAACTGTGACAACCCGCTCAACCAGTGGTTTATTTTTCTGCACCGCATCGTAAACTGCCAATGCTGTTCCAACATTGCTAACAACTGCGCCAACCGAAATTGGAAGAGCTCCCGAAGGAACCTCGCGACCTGTCACGGCTTTTATCAATTGCTTTTCTCCACCTTGTGGGTATTTAACCTTTAGCGGTACGACATCAATTGCCGAGTCTGATGCGGTTAGTTTATTCAGATGGTTAATCGCATCCGGCTTGTTGTTTTCAATGCCAATGTGAGCTTTGTTAACTTGCAAGGCACACATTAAAAGACGAATGCCAACCAATAGTTCTTCTGCTTTTTCCAGCATCACCCGATGATCGGATGTTAGGTACGGTTCGCATTCTACACCATTGATTAACAAGACTTCGGCTTTCATGCCTTGCGGTGGCATCAGCTTTACGTGGGTCGGGAAAGTTGCTCCACCCAGTCCAACAACACCGGCTGCATTTATTTTGTCAATAATTGTTTTGCTATCAGCTTCAAAATTTTCAACTAACTCTGAAGAAGTGTCAATTCCGTCTTCCCATTCATCGCCTTCAACATCAATATAAAATCCTTGTTTTGGATAACCGGAACTGTCCATTGACAGGTCAACCTTTTTTACCTTTCCGGAAACGGATGAATGAATATTTGCAGAAACAAAGCCGCCAGATTTGGCAATGAGCTGTCCTACTTTTACTTGATCGCCTTTTTTTACCAGGGCTTGCGCTGGTGCACCAATATGTTGGGCTACGGGGATAAAGACACTTTTTGGTAAAGCCAGCTTTTCTATGGCTTTGTTGGCCGAAAGTTTGTTTTCAGCCGGGTGAACCCCGCCGAGTTTGAATGTTTTTAACACGATGGCCTCCTATTTTTTATCTAAGTTATCTGGTTTAATATCTTCGGATGACTTGCCTTCTACTTTTTTCGGGACTTCCTTTTTTACTGTAGGTTTGGGAGGTAAGTCTGTTTTGACTTTTCGAGGTGGAAAACCAACTTCGATAATAGCATTTGTAGGACATTCGACAACACATTTACGGCACAACTTACATTTGTCTGAATCGATAAATGCCAGGTTGTTGTTCATCGTAATCGCATCGAACGGACATACCTTGAAACATTTGGAACATCCAATACAGGCGACTTCGCATGATTTCTTTGCTACTCCCCCTTTGTCTTCGTTGCGGCACGAAACGTAAATTTTACGGTCTTTTGGTCCTCGTTTACGAAGCTCAATCAGCGTTTTTGGGCAGGCTTCAACACAGGCACCACAGGCAACACACTTGTCGTCCACAACTTCCGGTAATCCGGTTTCCCGGTTCATGTGAATCGCATCAAAGTCACAGGCTGCAACGCAGTCGCCGTGTCCGAGGCACCCATACTGGCATCCGGTATCTCCGGCATAAAGCGAAGACGCTACAGCGCAAGATGTTGCTCCATCATACTGATTGGTTTTTGGCCGATGTTCACAGGTTCCGTTGCACCGAACAACCGCTATTTTTGGATCTTGTGCAATGGCTTCGAGTCCTAAAATATCAGCAACTCCTCCCATGCAATCGTTTCCACCAACAGGGCAAAAAAGAGACGATAACTCATTTTCTTTAACACATGCTTCAGCAAACGCGCGACAACCGGCATAGCCACATCCTCCGCAATTGGCTCCAGGCAAGGCATTTTCAACTTCGTCGATCCGTGGATCTTCATATACTTTAAACTTTTGAGCTACCAAGTATAAAATGACAGCAGCCAAAATACCTATAGCGCTCAAGGCAATCATAGTATAAATAATCGTATCACTCATAATTATAGTAAAGGCTTGATTTCAAATTCAAAGCTCTTGCGAATTTTATTTCGAGTAAGATAAAGTATGGTGTAATATGGAATTAAAGTGGACAACGAAACGAGTCCGCTGATGCCTTCGCTAAACTGAAGGCTTGTTAATAATATCAATGCAAACAAAACAAGTATAAACGGAAAGACGTAGCCATAAAACAAAGCCTTGAAACCTTGCGATGTTTTTCCAACGACTTCAACAGATTGTCCGAGGCTATAATCACCGTTGAAATGATTAATTTCAATTTCTTTGTCTTTCATGTCTGACATAGAACATGCTCCTTTTGCATGACATCCGGAGCAGGCCGATTCGTTGACAATGCCAACGACTATACTTTTTTTAGTAAGCTTTTTTATAATCCCTTTATGTGAAATCTCTCCCGACATTTGTTTCTTCTTCCAGCTTTTATGACTGCAAAACTAAAGATGTTTGGATAACTAGAATCCATATTTTCATCATTTTTAAAACATCTTCGGTTATTTATATTCTTTTTAAATAGTTAATTTCATCTGAAATGTTTTTATGTGTCACATAGTCAATTGATTAGAGTCTGTTTTGGGTTGTTTTGGTTGTACTCGTTTTGTTTTATTGCAATGTAGAGATTGCATTAAATAATCAGTAAAACAATCTCTGAATTGCAAAAAATGCTCTACTTTATATTCTGAGTTGAACAAAAAGGACAAAATTCTGCTAACTTCTATTAACTAAATCGACATAAATTGATAATTGAAAAGGTCATTTTAGAAGCGTCGAAAAAGGACAATTAATTTCTGTAATAAAAAAATAAAAGAGGGATGTCGACTTTAAAATTGACATCCCTCTTTTGAACTCTAATTTGATCACCAATTATTTTTCTTTCTTCTGTAATAATCTTGACATCTCGTCGGCAAATTGAATTCCAAGGTCAATAAATCCTTTTGAATCGTAGTGCCATTTATCTGAATACTCGTAATTATCGGTTGTTTTAACCAGAGCTGCAGCCGGATCATTTTCAACAAAATGCTCTTGTGCTGCGCGAATCACATTTCCAAAATCCCATACCAAGCCATCTTCATCTTTTCCGCTGTCAGAAATACGTCCAATAACCAGCGGGAGTTTATCGTGTCGCAACGATGCTCTGATCATATCCATTAGTTGCGTCAGGTTCTCCCCGTATTTTATGGCCACCTCGGCGGAGTGTCCATCGCTTTCACCCTGCATCCAGACAATCCCTGTCGGAATTAATTGATCTTTTTCTCCATCACCGTCAATATCTTCAACTTGTAAAGCACCCCGGAGGGTTGCCAAATAGTGATCCCACTGATTTACACCATTTTTCTCAGAGTAATCGGGATCCCAACATCCGGCAGAACTTGCTCCAATAGCGATTGACGTTCCTCCACGAGAGTATTTAATCAGCGCAATTGATTCTCCGGGAAATAATTCCTGCATTCTTTGTGCAAAGGATAGTTCAACTCCAAAACGCTCACCGTATTGATTCGTTTTTCCGTCAGTTTTAAAATCCTTGCCATGACCCGGTTTTAGTTTTGCCCATATCCCGTCGCCTTTCGGTTCCTCTCCATCTTTGGCCATTTGCGCTTGGTAAATCATAACGTCTTCAAATGTTTTAGAAAGATCCGATGGTAACTCTTTTACATAGCCATAGCCGTCCATGTTTGACTGTCCTCCCAGGTAAAAGACCCGATAAACTTTGGACTGACAAGTAAGGCTTACCGCCAGTAGAAAAGCAATTGAGAAGTAAATTTTTGATTGTTTCATGTTAGTTTCGATTTATTATTTAGCTTATTACACTCCAGTTAAATTCGGTGTTTTTCATTTTTTGAAATTGATACCGTAGTATTTTGTTTTCTTCCTTTTCCAGTTTCGGATCGTCATCAAGAATATCGCTGGCAACATTTCGGGCAATACGTAAAATCTCGCCATCTTTTCCCAAGTTGGCTATATTCAGGTCTACACCCAATCCGCTTTGCTGCGTGCCTTCTATGTCTCCGGGCCCCCGCAATTTCAAATCCACTTCGGCAATTTCAAATCCATCATTGGTACGCACCATGGTTTCCAGTCGTTTTCGGCTTTCGTTGCTTATTTTATACGAAGACATTAGTAGGCAGTAGGATTGTTCAGCTCCGCGGCCAACCCGACCTCGAAGTTGATGTAGTTGCGACAAGCCAAAACGTTCGGCACTCTCAATGACCATGATTGAGGCATTCGGTACATCAACGCCAACCTCAATAACAGTTGTGGCTACCATGATCTGTGTTTTACCTTCTTTAAATAATTGCATTTCTGCATCTTTTTCAGCTGGTTTCATGCGGCCGTGAACCATGCTTATTTTGTAACGCGGAAAAACTTCTTGCATCAATTCATAACCATCTTCGAGATTTTTGTAATCCATTTTCTCCGATTCGCTGATCAGCGGATACACAATATAAGCTTGTCGGCCGGCATCAATCTGCGAACGAATAAACTGATAAACTTGCTTCCTGCGGTTTTCGAAATAATGGCGGGTGTCAATTGGTTTTCGTCCCGGCGGAAGCTCATCGATGACCGATACTTCCAGGTCGCCATAAAGCGTCATGGCTAAAGTTCGTGGAATAGGAGTCGCGGTCATTACTAAAATATGAGGAGGAGTTCCTGCATTCTTTTTCCAAAGTTTAGCCCGTTGGGCAACTCCAAATCGATGCTGCTCATCAATAATTACCAGTCCTAATTTATCGAAGCTTACCACGTCCTCGATTAATGCATGTGTTCCGATTAATAGCTGTAAATCGCCACTTTCCAATTGCTCATGAATAATTTTACGTTCGCTCTTTTTGGTTGATCCTGTTAGCAGCGCAGTTTTTACACCAAGTCCGGTAAGCATTTTTCGAATGGTGTTGAAATGCTGAATGGCCAAAATCTCAGTTGGCGCCATCAGGCTGGCCTGAAAACCATTGTCAAATGAAATGAGTGAAACCATTAAAGCAACCAGTGTTTTCCCACTACCCACGTCGCCTTGTAAAAGGCGGTTCATTTGTTTGCCGGAACCTAAATCTTTACGTATTTCTTTAATGACCTTTTTTTGTGCTCCCGTGAGTTCGAACGGTAAATTATTGTTGTAGAATTGGTTGAAGTTGTAGCCTATGTTAGAAAATACAAATCCCCTGAATGCTTCATATCGGCTGTGTTTGAGGCTCAGTATTTTTAGTTGAATGAAAAATAGCTCTTCAAATTTAAGTCGGAAGGTTGCTTTTTGAAGCTGTTGAGTACTTTCCGGAAAATGAATTTGCCGGAGGGCATCCTTGAGACCCATCAACTTGAACGGTTCAATTACTTTTGGAGGCAGGGTTTCATAAATTTTACCGCGTATTTGTTGCGCGAGCGAATACTGAATTTTATTAAGTGCCTGCGTATTTAAAAAACGCTTTTTAAGCTTCTCGGTCGTATTGTAAAAAGCCTGAAGAACACCGGTTTTAATTTGTTCGCTGGTCTTATCTTCAACTTCAGGATGAATAATATTTACCCGACCATTAAAAACTGAAGGTTTGCCAAAAACCACATAAGTTTTTCCCGGCAACAAATTTTCTCTGATGTATTTAATTCCCTGGAACCAAACCAAATCCATTACACCGGTTTCATCTGCAAAAACAGCAGTTAGCCGCTGCTTATGTCGCTCGCCTTGTAATTCAAAAGATCGGATTTTTCCTTTTACCTGAATGTAGGCTTGATTGGACCTTACCTCGGCAATGGAGTGGAATTTTGTTCGATCGATATATTTATAAGGAAAATAGTATAGCAGATCGCGAAATGTATTGATGTTAAGCTCTTTTTTAAGTAGCTCAGCTCGCTTTGGGCCCACACCCGGTAAAAATTTAATGTCCTGATCTAAATACTCCGGCATAAAGCAAAGATAAAAAACAAAATTCAGCTCAAGTTTGAAATATTTTTAGAGTTATTAAGATTTTTTGTTCATATTTATTATGTATTGCATGGTTTTTGTTAATTGCACGAAATACGAATACTTAAAAGTACTTATCGCAAGTGAGAAATCAATATCATATCCTTATATTTACTAACCAAATAAAAAAGAGTATTGTCAGTTTTCTCTTTTTTGAAATTAATCAAAGTACATGTCAAACATAACAAATGAGGTAATTAGTTTAACCGATATTGTAAAGAATTACAAGGTTGGAACGCAGGTTGTTCGGGCTCTTCGCTCGGTTAGTATTCATATTAATGAAGGCGAGTATGTTGCCATTATGGGGGCTTCAGGATCAGGTAAGTCTACTTTAATGAATGTAATTGGTTGTTTAGATACGCCTACAAGTGGTACCTACATTTTGAACAAGCATAACGTTAGTGATTTAACCGATGACGAATTAGCGATGATTAGAAACCGCGAAATTGGTTTTATTTTTCAAACCTTTAATTTGCTTCCCCGAAGTACAGCTTTAGACAACGTGATGTTACCCATGGTATATTCGGGCGTGAAGAAGCAAGAGCGAATGCAACGAGCTACCGAGATGTTGGCAGATGTTGGTTTGGCTGACCGGATTGACCATAAACCTAATGAACTTTCCGGAGGACAGCGACAGCGGGTTGCAGTAGCTCGCGCTTTAATTAATAAACCTGCAATTCTTTTAGCTGATGAACCCACAGGAAACCTGGATTCAAAAATTTCAGAAGAAATTATGCAGTTGTTTTCCGAAATTCATCAACAAGGCAATACCCTGATTGTTGTAACTCATGAGGAGGATATTGCCTTGCATGCACACCGCGTTATTCGGTTAAAAGATGGGGAAGTAGAATCAGATGAAATCAACCCAAATCCGGTAATTTAATGGAAAAAGAAGTTCGCGTATATACAAAAACAGGAGATGATGGCACCACTGGTTTGATTGGTGGTGCGCGGGTAAAAAAGTATAATATCCGTTTAGAATCGTATGGAACAGTCGATGAGCTAAATAGTCATGTTGGCTTAATTGTGGCGATGGATATTGATGAAAAGGCAAAGGCAGTTTTGAAGCATATTCAGTCTGTATTATTTACGATTGGAGCTCAACTGGCAACTGACGATTCGGTGTCGGAGTTTAAAAAGCAGATCCCATGTAAAATAGAAGACATTGAAATGCTTGAAAAGGAAATGGATCAAATGTTTGAAGTGCTCCCTAAGCTAAACAGTTTTATTTTGCCGGGAGGAAGTATTGCTGCCGCACATACACAAATCGCACGTACAGTTTGTCGGAGGGCTGAGCGCCGAATAATTGAACTTTCAGAGCAGAATGAAGTCAATAAAAACCTGGTAAAATTCATAAATCGACTGTCTGACTACCTTTTTGTGCTGGGACGAAAGATCTCATTCGATGAAAATGTGCCAGAAACGCAATGGAAATCGGGGGTTTAGATAACAAATCTTTTTTTTAGGTTTTGCTTTTATTTTTTATATATTCGCAAAATCGAAAAAATGAATCAAAACTAAATACCGTCGAATATGTATTGGACACTAGAATTAGCTTCAAAATTAGAGGATGCTCCTTGGCCTGCAAGCAAGGACGAGTTGATCGATTATGGCATCAGATCAGGTGCACCCCTTGAAGTGATTGAAAATTTGCAGGAAATTGAAGACGAAGGAGAGATTTATGAGAGCATTGAAGATATTTGGCCTGACTATCCAAGTAAAGACGACTTTTTCTTCAATGAAGACGAGTATTAACTAAGTCGAGGGCAAGTAAAAGAAATATTGGAAGCAAGGTGGATCAGTTCGCCTTGCTATTTTTTTGCCTTTCAAAGATATCTTCAACTCGCTTTGGCCGAATGGCATCCAGCCAGTGAAACCCGGGGAGTACTTTTTCCTCATCAGAAATTTCTGGAAGCGGCATCAGTTGCCCGTCAGGCGATTTTATAAACACAATTTTTTTGATCTTGCTGCTGTCCAGATAGATTTCTATGGTGCTGCTAATCGCCTTATTTAATCCAATTATGCCATTTTTATCTTTGGCATAATAAATCGATTGCCCGTTTCCATCCACATCAATTTTGTTAAGCTGATTGTTTTTAATGTACCCAAGCATATCACGTCCCTTGATCTGGTTATATCTCCCGGAATCTTCCATGGCAACGATAAATGCGTTGTGATCCAGTTTTACCAAATCAGGATCGTTTGTTTGATTAATCATTTCAATATAGTCAGCTGTCATTTGGTTATTGTCTGACCAAACAACCGGATCGTGGAAGAGCTGAATCGTTGAATCCAGTGACCAATAAACCATCGAGTCGCACTTCCCTTGCATGTCGTCTCTGAAAAACTTAACATGATAATAGGCCATCACCAGTTTCTCGTCAGGAATGGTGTCAGGGATTGATTTGAGCGTGTCGGCGTGTAGGTAAAGGGTATCTTTCTCCGAATAGAGTAGAAGGTGGGCAGAATCAGTCGCCATGGCTGTTTCCTGTGTTTCATTATAAACAACCCGATTTCCTCTTACAATCATTCGGTTTTTATAATCCTCAATGCTGGCATTGCCAATTGCTCGACCATCTCCGGTGGTTTTATCGTAGAAAATTGAGTCGGCAATCACTTCTTGTTCCTCACCCGTAATCACCGGATTTTTGTACAACTCCGCATTCCCTGTGATACTGTTGTAAAAACCACTTTCAGCATAAAGTGTTGTTTCTTCATCGTGAATATGGGTTGGCCCCACAATCGAAACAACTTTAGTTTGGGTATCGTAAATCAGGGTGTCTGAGTCCAATGTGTAATCCTCAGAAAATACATGAACTTCTTTTTTGAAGTAGGCTTTATTAAGGTCGGCATAGTACTGACCGATTTTACTGTTTAAGGTACTTGTGCTGTCTACCACAGTTCCGTAATCATCATAAAATCCGATGTTCTGAGCCATGTCGAAATCCAATGTGTCTGTGGTTAGGGTAGTGGATTTGTTTACTAGTTTTACATTTCCTGTTGCCACTGCCCATTTGGTATCTCCATTGTAATTAAGGTAATTGGAGTACATATGCAGGGTGTCATCTTTTAAAATATGAACATGCCCATAAGCATCAACCATATTAGTATCGGTATATGAATAGGCGCTGTCGCACCACATCCGAATACCTTCATGGGTAATAATCACATTTCCAATTAACCGTTGGGCATTTTGAATAATACTTTCATTGTACTCTAAAAAGTCGGCCTGTTCGATATCTACCCGTTTTTTTGTTTGCGAAAAAGCAAATGCCGGAATGAGTACAAGTAAAAATATTAGTTTGCAGGTGGTCGCTTTCAACTTCATTCAACTTATAGATTACAACAATTCCTGAATAATTTGATCAACGGAGATGTTTTCTGCTTCAGCTTTGTAATTTTTGATAACCCGATGACGAAGGATTGTTTTTGCAATGGCTTTCACATCTTCAATATCAGGAGAGTATTTTCCCGATAGCGCAGCATGGGTTTTGGCTCCAAGTACTAAATATTGTGAGGCTCTGGGGCCTGCTCCCCATTTCAGGTATTTATCGGTAATTGGTGCAGCTAGTTTTGTTCCGGGGCGGGTTTTGGCCGACAAGGAAACAGCATATTTCAATACATTGTCGTTAATGGGTATTTTTAAAACAAGCTGCTGGAAATACTTAATTTCTTCGGCTGAAATTATTTCTTTCAACTCGGTTGAAAAGTCAGAAGTTGTATTTCTTACGATGGTTAATTCATCTTCATATGCCGGGTAGTCCAGCCAAATGGAGAACATAAACCGGTCGAGCTGGGCTTCGGGCAGGGGATAGGTTCCTTCCTGCTCAATCGGATTCTGCGTTGCCAAAACAAAAAACGGCTTATTCAATTCGAAACGTTCCCCACCTGCTGTTACCGCTCTTTCTTGCATGGCTTCGAGCAGTGCCGCTTGCGTTTTAGGTGGTGTTCGGTTAATTTCATCGGCCAAAATAATATTGGCAAATAAAGGCCCTTTGATAAACTTGAACTCACGGTTTTTATCAAGGATATCAGTACCGATGATGTCGGAAGGCATTAAGTCGGGCGTAAACTGTATCCGACTATATTTTAAACCCAGTACTTCTGCAATTGTATTTACTAACAAGGTTTTCGCTAGCCCGGGAACGCCAATTAATAAGCAATGTCCGCGACTAAAAAGCGAAATGAGCACCTGTTTGATGATTTCATCCTGCCCATAAATACGTTTCTGTATTTCTGCCTGAAGTAAATCTATTTTTGCTTTTAAAGCATCAACTGCTTCAACATCATTTTTGAAATTCATAAAACTATTTTCTCGTTTATTTTATCCAGCCTTTAAACTCGAAATTACAATTCACGTATGTGTCATCAATGCTGATGTATGTTTTCGATTGTTGTTTGGAGATCCATTCGTTCATGGCTTCTTCTTGCTTTTTCTGCAAATAGATGTCATTCAGCATTTGGTAATCCTCCTGGAGGTTGGCGCGGTGTTGTTTGATCCGGTTTTTTAGCTTGACAATTTTATATACCGAACGCTGTTTATCATCGATGGTTTTAAAGGGATCAGAAATTTCATTCACCTTCAATTCGTCCAATACTTTACTGACATCGGGATCCAATTCTTCCTGGTTCCACTTGGTTGACATGGTTTGTGGGTTAATAACTGTTCCGCCACTATTTCGTGAATTTTTATCGAACGAGTAACGCATCGCAGCGTCCTCAAAAGAAAGATCTTCTTTACGAATAAAATTGGCCAGGCTATCTAAGCGGTTGTATGCATTTTGCATTGTTTCGGCTGTTGCTTTTGGCTTTAAAATAATGTGGCGGGTATTGACCTGCTCACCTTTGCGATCAACCACCTGGATAATATGGTAGCCAAACTCGCTTTTAACCACATTCGACACACGGTCGCCTTTTAGGTTGAATGCTGTTGATGCGTAGTTCTTATCGAGCTGTGCACGTCCCATGTAGCCGAGCTCTCCACCATTTGCAGCCGAAGGTCCTTCAGAATAAAGAACAGCAAGTGTAGCAAAGTTTTCACCATCTTCAACCCGCTTTTTAAACTCACGAAGGCGTGCTTTAATTCGGTTTTCCTCTTCCAGCGATATGGCAGGGAAAAGGGTAATCTGGGAATATTCAACCTGTGATTCGACCATCGGAATTTCGTCCTGTTTTAAGCTTCTATAATGATAGCGAACTTCAGATGGTGTTACCTGAACTTTATCAATGATTTTCGACTGCATCTGCTGCGTCAAAGACTGGTTTCGAATTACGTCTTCCAAGTCAGCCTTAATTTCGGTAATCGGTTTTTTAAAGTAGGCTTCAACCGCTTGCTCTGAACCTAAATGCTGTACAAAATACTGAATACGCTGATCTAACTGTTGATTGATCTGATTATCTGTTACTTCAATTAATGTATCAAGTTCAGCTTCGGCTAAAAGCAGCTTTTCAACCAGAAAATCTTCTAATATTTCGCATTTCATGTCTCCATCCGACACAATCCCTTGTGCCTGTTGTTGGATGTACATGTTCTCGACATCCGATTTGAGGATAATATTGCTACCAACCACGGCTACAATCTGGTCAACAATTTTATCCTGGGCCATGATTGCTGTGGATAAGCAGCTTAAGAACAGTGTAACGACAAAAATTTTTCTGAACATATTATTTTAATTTTGAATATTATAAAGTCTAAATTTATTCGATTCCATTCCTTCCTGGTACACATCAGCTTCGATTTTTTTCAGAAAATTAATCTTTCGCTGGTTGAGTAGATTATTTTTTATTGACGATGACACAAACTCAACAGGTGCATTTTCGCCTTTAAACCTGAAATCGCGGATACAAATAAAATAATAATAATCTGTATCTTCACTTTCAATAAACTTGTTTCTCCTTAAAAAGCGTTCCAGGTCATCGATTTCATCCGGAATCTGCTCCAACAGTTGGTTGGCCTCGACCCATTTGTTGTCAAAACGATCGTAAGCTTTGGCATACCGGATGCAGTACTCATCCAGTTCCTCTAGCTTCTGAGGATCCTCGTCCATCGACAAGCTTTTAATTGTTTCCGGGTTTGCAACTTCCAATGGTGTCTTTAAATAAATTGCTTTCACAATATCATTCTTCAGTACAAATTGGTTGATGTGACCATCATAGTAAGCATTGATTTGCTCATTGGTAATTGCCGTATCCATTTTTTGCTCCATCAACGCTTTTTTATAACGATAAGTAAGCAACGAGTTTCGATAATCTTCTACTTCCTGGCTTACGTCTTTTTCGGCTGGAGTGAGGTTGGCTTCAGCATTCAAAATCATTAATTCCTGTTGCACCCATTTTTTGATAAAATCATCGACCCAAAGGCTGCTGTCAGTTTCTGAAAGCCTCTCCGGAATCACCTTTCTCACATCTTCAAGAAAAAGTAGTTTGTCGCCGACCTGAGCGAGCGGCACCTGATTTTTCACCTCGGAGCATGCCGATATGAAAAGTATTAAACAGAAAATGTATAAATATTTTAAGCTCATTTTATTGATTCAACGCTTTTCAAGACACGCCTTTTCACTCTTATTTTATATCTCTTTCTCAGTTCTTTTAACCAGTTGTCTTCTAAAAATTGCTGATAGTCTGAAATGTACAATCCCTTGGCTTCTTCCAATGTTTTGGGCTGTGGTAGTATTTCATTTCCGCGGATAAAATGCAAACTTTCCTTATAATCTTCTGGTTGGGGGGCATTCCAAACTTGGTTGTCGACGAGTTCATCATCACCGTTTTCAAAATAGCCATAAATAATTTCGGCTTTTCCCTCTCCGAAATGGTCTGTAACCTGATCACGAAGCCCTGCTGCCTGAATGTCGGGATCTTGTTCAAAAACAGCATCTATAAAGTCCCGAACCTCCAGGTTGTCGCACTTGATAACCCATCCCTGAAATCGATCTCCCCAGAAATACTTCTTTTTGTTTTTCTCGTAAAAAGCTTGTAAGCCAATAGAATCTTGTGCTGCGGCATTCCAAATTTTATCTTCCGAAATATTGAATAATAAAATACCGTCGTGGTATTCTTTGATCAAATATCTGAACTCCGGATAGTTGTCTTCCAAGTGAGCATCTTCATACTGAAGGAGTCGATCTTCAACGAATTTCTGGTATTTGTTTTCTATTGATAATTGAAAGTCGGTGAGTTCTTCTGTGTCGGGATTGTTTAAATAGTAATCCCAGAAATCACCACTTGTAATCTGTTGATCGGAAAAACTAAAAATAACTTCTCCCGGCTTTTTAAGCTTGAGTAATTTGAAATGATCATTTCCAAAAGCGGGCTCTATTTCTTTTTTCAATTGCCCGAAAATTTGGTTGTCTTCTTTGAAGCCGTATTCTTGTTTCAGCTTGTTGATGAAAATTTCGTCACTGTGCCGGCTAATCGACGGATCTTTGCGGATTTTGTCAGTTAGAAAATCTTCGATTTCTTCAAATTCGGGAACAGGACGATATTCAATTCGTTTGATAATATGCCAGCCGTATGGTGTGCGGATGACAGGGGAAATATCGCCATCATGCTCAAGTGCAAATGCCGGGTCGGCAAATTCAGGCATCATGCCCGATGAACCAAACCAAGATAACTGGCCTTCATTTGAAGCAGAGCGTCTATCGTCAGAATACGTTTTAGCCAACTCCCCGAAATCGGCTCCTTTTTTTAGGTCTGCCGCTAAGCTGTCAATCACGTGTTTTTGATGTTTGATGGTCTCTTCGCTGGAGTTTTCGGCTAACCTTTTCATGATATGAGCCACCTTGATTTGTCCTTTAGCAGCTCGTCTTTTATTCAGCTTGATTAGGTGATATCCAAACTTTGTGCGAACAGGTTTTGATACCTCGCCTACTTCTAAATTATACGCAGCGTTCTCAAACGGGTAAACCATTTGAAAAGCACTGAAGTATCCTAGATTACCCTTGTTTTGTCTAACGGAAGGGTCATCAGAATATTTTTCGGCTAGAGATTCGAAGCTCTCACCATTCTCGTATTTTTGAATTATTTCATTCGTTTTATTCCAGGCTTTTAGCGTATCATTGGGCATTGGCTTTTCAGACAGTCGAATTAAGATATGACTGGCATTAAGCTCCGTTTTCATACGTTGGTAAGCTGTTTTTACCATTTCCTTGGTGTACTGAACATCAGTGAGGTATGGTTTTGCCAATTCGGCGCGATAACTTTTCAATTCACTAATAAATCCAGGGAGCGTATCGTATCCCAATCGTTCTGCTTCAAATACTTTCAACTTAAAATTGACGAACAGGTCGAGGTATTCTTTGGGGGTCTTTTTCTCTGACTCATCCATCAGGTGATCGTTGTTCTTTTCATACAAGTGAACAAATTCATCTTTTAATATGACATGATCACCAATTTTAATAATAAGGTCACTGTTGTTTTGTGCAAATCCGCTTATCGCGAAAAGAATAACAAAAAATAATAGCGTAAAACGATTCATAAATGATTGTCAGTTTAAAATATCAGACAAAAAATTAATTCAATTTTTATCAACGGCTGCTGTAATTGGGGGCTTCGCGTGTTACCGAAACATCATGCGGGTGACTTTCCTGAACTCCTGAAGAAGTAACTCGTGTAAACTTAGCATGCATTAATTCTTCAATATTTTTGGCTCCGCAATAGCCCATTCCTGCTCGTAGTCCACCAATCATTTGATAGAGTACTTCATGTAGAGATCCTTTGTAGGGGACTCTTGCTGTAATACCTTCAGGAACTAGTTTTTTAATATCGTCTTCGACGTCCTGGAAATACCGGTCTTTTGATCCGGCTTGCATGGCTTCAACAGAACCCATTCCCCGGTAGGCTTTAAATTTTCGTCCCTGAAAAATGATGGTTTCCCCCGGAGACTCTTCAACACCGGCAAATAGCGAACCGGCCATTACTGAATTTGCCCCCGCTGCAATAGCTTTCACAATATCGCCTGAATAGCGGATTCCACCATCGGCAATTAATGGTACATCGCTTTTACGAAGGCTTTTTGCTACTTCGTATATTGCTGAAAGCTGCGGGATTCCAACTCCGGCAATAACCCGTGTAGTACAAATTGACCCGGGGCCAATACCAACTTTCACGGCATCAGCTCCTGCCAAAACCAGATCCGCAGCTGCTTCAGACGTTGCAATGTTTCCGGCAACAAAATCGATCTCCGGATATTTGGCTTTGGCTTTTCGGAGGGTTTCCAAAACACCTTTTGAGTGTCCGTGTGCGGTATCAATCACAATCGCATCAGCCTGAGCTTTTACCAACTCATCAATCCGATCGATTGAATCGTGAGTAACGCCAACAGCTGCGGCTACACGCAAGCGACCTTTTTCATCTTTACAAGCCAGTGGTTTATCCTTGGCTTTCGTAATATCTTTGTAAGTTACCAGTCCAATCAGCTTTTTAGACTGATCGACAACCGGAAGTTTTTCAATTTTATGTTGCTGAAGAATTGCAGCAGCTTTCTCCAGCGTAGTGGATTCTGTCGCGTAGACCAAGTTTTCCGATGTCATCACTTCCGAAATTGGTCGATCAAGGTCTTGCTCAAAACGTAAATCACGGTTAGTTACAATTCCAACCAATATTTTATTTGAATCAACAACCGGAATGCCGCCAATTTTGTAGCTTCTCATTATTTCCTGCGCATCTTTAACCCGCTTTTCGCGTTCAATGGTAATGGGGTCGTAAATCATTCCATTTTCGGCCCGTTTAACCGAAATTACTTGCTTGGCTTGCTCTTCAATACTCATGTTTTTATGGATAACACCAATTCCTCCTTCGCGTGCTATCGCAATCGCTAATGTTGCATCGGTAACGGTATCCATTGCCGCCGAAACAATGGGAGTATTTAGTTTAATATTTCTTGTAAATGAAGAGCATAAATCAACATTTCGGGGTAATACATCAGAATATGATGGGACTAAAAGAACATCATCAAATGTCAATCCCTCTGAAACTACTTTTTCTGTGTAAAACGACATGCGCAGGCTTTTTATTTTAATACGCCAAAACTACAAAAAATAACCGGATATAGCGGTGGAATTGGGCTTGCATGTCAGCATTAAAAAAATTAAATTTCATTAAAATTTGTTAAGTTGAAATCGTTTTTATAATCATTGCAAAAAAATAGTTTTATTGAGTGATTTCAAATCCATATTGACCCGCTTTTGGGGCTATTCAGCATTTCGTCCTTTACAGGAAGAGATTATTCAAT
Organism: Sunxiuqinia sp.; assembly: GCF_055140945.1. Taxonomy (NCBI): domain Bacteria; kingdom Pseudomonadati; phylum Bacteroidota; class Bacteroidia; order Marinilabiliales; family Prolixibacteraceae; genus Sunxiuqinia; species Sunxiuqinia sp. The sequence continues at coordinate 39,390 of NZ_JBSQYS010000010.1, read as the reverse complement.
CCATTGATGATGGTCATGATACACTGGGATTAATGCCGACTGGTGGAGGAAAGTCAATAACCTTTCAGGTTTATTCGTTAGCGAAGCCGGGAATATGCCTGGTTATAACGCCTTTGATTTCCTTAATGAAAGATCAGGTGGAGAACCTGAATAAGAAGGGAATAAAAGCCTTGGCGATACATTCAGGCTTAAGCCAGCAAGAGATAAAAATAGCTTTTGATAAAGCTAGTTGGGGCGATTACAAGTTCTTGTATTTGTCGCCGGAGCGGATTAACACCGAGCGCTTTAAAGATAACTTGTCAAATATGGAGGTCAACTTAATCACGGTTGATGAAGCCCATTGTATTTCGCAATGGGGATTTGATTTCAGACCATCGTACCGAAAAATAAAGGAGTTACGAAAACTATTGCCCGGGGTGCCGGTTTTAGCGCTTACTGCCACTGCTACACACGAGGTTGAAAAGGATATTCAGAAACAGCTTGACTTTAAGAAAGAACATGTTCTTCGGAAAAGTTTTTTTCGTGAAAACGTGGTTTATGTGGTTCGCGAGCGTGAAGACAAAATGCAGTATTTATTGCAATCAACCCAAAGGGCGAAAGGGTCTGGTATTGTGTACGTTCGAAGCAGGAAGTTGACAAAAGAGATTAGCGAGTATCTAAAAAGGAATCGAATTTCAGCAGACTATTATCATGCTGGTTTAAGTAGTTTAAATCGGGAGAAGAAACAAAATGATTGGAAATCGGGGAGGACTCGGATAATTGTGGCAACCAACGCATTTGGGATGGGAATTGATAAAGCCAATGTGCGTTTTGTCATACACTTTGGCCCGGCTGATTCTCCTGAAGCATACTTCCAGGAAGCGGGCAGGGCAGGACGTGATGGAAACAAAGCCTTTGGTGTCATGATTTTTGGGAAGTCTGATATTTTGACCTTGAAAAAGAATGTTGAGAAGTCATTTCCTGAAGTTGAAATTATAAAAAAGGTGTATCAGGCTATTTGCAATACGTTCCAGTTGGCTGTTGGTTATGGAATTAATCAAACGAAGGATTTTAATTTGGGTGAATTTGCATCGAAATACAACATGCAGATTCAGCAAGTTTACAACAGCATTAAAATATTACAACGCGAAGGATATTTGGAGTTGACCAGTGAGGCTGATAATCCGTCTCGGGTAAATTTTATTGTAACACGCGATGATTTATACAAATTTCAGGTGGCTAATTCCAGTTTCGACGGGTTCATTAAGCTACTGCTTCGTTCGTATTCCGGTTTGTTTTCGGATTATGTGCCGATTAATGAGGAGCTGTTGGCAAAACGAGCCGGTTTAAGTATGGAGGTGGTGTCGCGTTTTTTATCTCATTTAAGTTCGAACAAAATTATTCATTATATTCCGCGAAAAAATACGCCTTACATTTATTTCCCGAAAGAACGGGTTGACATTAGTCGGTTGAAGATATCTAAAGAGCATTATGCTGATCGAAAAAAGGACTACCAGAAGCGTATTGAGGCGATGATCTATTATGCTACCCAAAAACTGAAATGCCGAAGTCAGGTTTTGCTCGAATATTTTGGAGAAACAGATTCGGTCCGTTGCGGAAAGTGTGATGTTTGTTTGGAACGAAATGAACTGGGACTTAGTAAGCTGGAGTTCGATCAGCTTGCACAGGAAATTAAGAAAATCCTGAATGAGGCATGTACTTTTGAGGAACTGATTATGAAACTTGCCGGAAATGAAGACGAAAAAATTAATGTTATTCGCTGGCTGATGGACAACGGAAAAATCGTACATCGTATTGATAATAAGTTGGAGTGGAAGTGAGTTAATGACAAAAGGTGCTAAATACGGACGAAACGAAAAATCTTTTCTATTTTTGCATGATTAATCTCAAGCTATGGCAGAGGAAAATTTAAATCCAATTGTTTATTCAAAAAATGTAATCGAATTTGTTACGGTTGCCAATGAATACTGTGGTTTCGTTGAAACTGCAGGTAATCACACAACTCGTAGCTTTTTAGATAAGGTGCAAAAGATTTTACCTTTGTTGTATCTGAAAACCTCGGTATTACACGAAATTGAGAGCTACGAGGAAATGGGGCTCGAAAAGTTTGTAAGTGAAGTAGACTATAATTTTCTTCAACAAAAAATCATGAATCTTCTTGGTCAATACGATGATTTTCAAGAGGTTTTTGATCCGGAGATGCAGTTTAGTGATGCTCCTTTAACGGCAAGTATTTCTGAGTGCCTGGCAGATATATTTCAAGATTTGAAAGACTTTCTAATGTCATACCGGACAGGCGACGAGCTTGTTATGGAGGAAGCGTTGTGGATTTGTCAGGATAATTTCAGACATTTCTGGGGGCAGCGTCTGGTCAATTGTTTACGTGCAATTCATTCGCTTGTTTACAGCGATTTAAATCTGGATGACCAGGTGACCGGAAGAAAGACTGATGAAGAGGAACGTGATGGAGAAAGCAGTAAACCGGACTGGCTGAACCAATTATTTAACAATCAGGAAGATTAACTATGTTTATTGAAAGTATAACAAAAGAAGCACTGGCTGACTTGCCGTTGCAATCCTTTGAAGGCGATATTGTGTTGGTTGAAAACGAAAGTCAATACAAAGAAGCGGTGAGTTATTTAAAAAAACAATTGGTTCTTGGTTTTGACACTGAAACGAAGCCTTCGTTTAAGCGAGGCCAAATTAATCAGGTTGCGCTGTTGCAGTTATCTACTGACGAAAAAGCTTTTATCTTTCGGATCAATAAAATTAGTTTGCCTGATGGACTGAAAGCAATTTTAGCCGATAAGAAAATCACCAAAGTTGGTGTTGCCATCCGCGATGATATAAAAACCTTACAAAAGGTAAATCACTTTAACCCACGTGGTTTTGTGGAACTTCAAGATGAGGTTAAAGAACACGGCATTCAGGATTTCAGCCTGAAAAAAATTACCGGTATTGTGCTTGGTTTTCGTATTTCCAAATCGCAGCGTTTATCGAACTGGGAGTCTGATAATCTCACTGAAGCACAATTGAGTTATGCGGCGACAGATGCCTGGGTTTCGCATGAAATTTTCAATTCGTTAATAGCAGCACAATCATGACATTACCCGTTATTACATTAAAATCAGGGAAAGAACAATCGCTTAATCGTTTTCATCCCTGGGTGTTTTCTGGTGCTGTAAAATACATCAGTCGCGAACTCGAAGAAGGAGAACTGGTTCAAATTGTTTCCAACAAGAAAGATTTTCTGGCGATTGGCCATTTTCAGATTGGCTCAATTGCTGTTCGTATTATTTCATTCGAAGATAGCCCAATTGATGAGGATTTTTGGACAAGAAAATTGTCTGATGCCGTTCAGTTGCGACGCGATTTAGGATTGCTGGGTAGTGAGCACACGAATGTCTTTCGCCTTATTCATGGCGAAGGAGATGGCATGCCCGGCCTTATCATTGACTACTATAATGGAACGGCAGTTTATCAGGCTCATTCAGTCGGAATGTACCCAATCAGGCACGAATTGGCTAAAATCCTGAAAAAAATAATGGGCGATTCGTTGAATGCTGTATATGATAAAAGTGAAAAGACACTGCCTTTTAAAGCTGATATCAATCCTGAGAATGGATATATTCTCGAAAGTTCAGAACCTTGTGTTGTGAAGGAGTACGATCTGTCCTATCAGGTTGATTGGATTTCGGGGCAAAAGACAGGTTTTTTCATTGATCAACGCGAAAACCGAAAGCTGGTTGAGCAATATTCCAATGGCCGGGATGTACTGAATATGTTTTGCTACAGCGGAGGCTTTTCGTTTTTTGCCTTGCAGGGTGGAGCTAAGCTGGTTCATTCGGTCGATTCTTCGGTAAAAGCTATTGAACTAACCAAGCAAAATGTTGAGCTGAACTTCAAAAATGACGAACGACATGAAGCGTTTGTAGCAGATGCTTTTGATTTTATGCGAGAGATTAAAGATCGCTATAACTTGATTGTATTGGATCCGCCGGCATTTGCGAAACACCGGGGAGCATTACGTCCGGCACTTCAGGCCTACAAACGAATAAATGCGAAGGCATTTGAGCAAATCCGTCCGGGTGGAATTCTGTTTACATTTAGCTGTTCGCAGGTGGTTAGTAAAGATAAATTCAGAGAGGCTGTCTTTTCTGCAGCAGCCATATCGGGCCGTAAAGTGCGTATTTTGCATCAACTGCATCAGCCGGCCGATCATCCCATCAACATCTACCATCCCGAGGGTGAATATTTGAAAGGGTTGGTTTTATATGTTGATTAACTGCAAGATAGTAAGTCTAAAATTATTATTCGCTTTATGCAAAAAAAACGTGTAAAGTATTTGCAGATTTAAAACAATACTTATTTTTGTATATGAGTATGGTTGAGAATTGGCTGTTTTCTAAGTTTTTGAGACCTCCCTTTTCACTTAAAATGATTTTTTTCATTCCCAAACTGGAAACGTTACTTTATGTACTTAGGGTGGGGTAAACTGATTAGGTTTCTGCGTTAATTTCATTTTTGCGATTAAATTTTCCGATCCCCTCTTTACCTTATCTATTGTGTTTTTGTTTTATTTCTAATTTTTATTTTTTTGATTATGAACATTTATGTAGGTAACCTGGACTACAATCTTCAAGAAGACGAACTAGGTCAAATTTTTGCAGAATACGGAGAAGTTACATCCGTAAAAATTGTAACAGATCGTGAAACGGGCAGAGCTAAAGGTTTTGGTTTTGTTGAGATGGCTATTGACTCAGAAGGCGAAAAAGCTGTTCAAGAGTTGGATGGAGCTGAAGTAAACGGACGAAATATAAAAGTGAACCAAGCCCGTCCAAGAACGGAACGGCCTCAAAGAAGACCTCAGCGTTATTAATTGAGGCTTTTATAATGTACGATGATAGTGGTTCGCCAGGGGTTACCCTGAGCGAACCTTTTTGTTTGTTAGAATGTGTCGCCCAATATTTTACAAACCTTTTCAAGAAATAGCTGATCGTCGGCTGAAAATGGAGCAGGAGAGTGGCTGTCAATGTCTAATTCGGCAACAAACTCACCATTTTTTAGCACCGGAACCACAATCTCTGACTGTACGTCAATGCTGCATGCAATGTAATTATCTTCCTGGCTGACATCCTGTACAATTATGGTTTTCTTCTTTTCAGCAACCTGTCCGCAAACTCCTTTTCCAATAGCGATACTCGTATGATCGGTTGTTTTCCCAACATAGTCTCCAAGTTTTAAAGCATTATCGTATAAAATATAAAAGCCAACCCAATCGTAATGGAAAACTTCCTCTTTTAGCAAAGCACAAATTTGATAGTGTAAATTTTCTGGCTTTTCACGAGCTAAGTCTTCAATTTTTTCAATTAACCCACTAAAGTTTGTTCGTTTCATTTTAAATAATTGAATGCTATTTTTGTATTTATTTGATAACCATCTGGCTTTCGCTTGTGATCTTTTCACAGTACATGCATTTCAGTGCAATTGGCTCTTTTGACGTTACTTTAAAAGAGGTGGTGATTGGTTCCGCATTAGTAATGCACTTGGGATTAAAACACTTTACAATACCAATTACCTGATTTGGAACTTCAACAACTTTCTTTTCAACAACTTCGTAATCTTTAATAATGTTAAGTTTGGCATGCGGTGCAATTAATGCAATTTTGTTGATGTCGTCATTTTCAAAAAACTGATTGGAAACTTTAATAATCGCCTTGTTAACAAGCTTGTCGCTATCCAGATTGGCTCCAAAGGTGATCATGTTTGGAGTTTTGTCTAATTCGAGAATGGAAATAACATCGAATAAATTTTCGGATGGAATATGGTCAATAACAGTACCTTCGCTAATGGCACTGACTTTCAGTTTTAGTTTCTTTTTGTGTTCACTCATGGCTGATTACTTTAAATTTAAGGCATGTGCTATAATTGCTTCCCGGGTAAAAACACCATTTAAGGCTTGTTGAAAATAGTAGGCTTTTTCGTTTTTATCAACGTCAGGCGCAATTTCGTTTACACGAGGTAGTGGGTGCAGAATGCGCATGTTTGGCTTCGTATTTTCAAGCATGCTGTTTCTTAAAATGTACACGTTTTTAACTTCTTCGTATTCCATCGGATCAGAGAAGCGTTCTTTCTGAACCCGGGTCATGTAAACAATATCAGCTTCTGAAATAATGTCGGTAAATTCGAGGTGCTCAAAAAAGCGGATTCCTTTTTCGCGTAGGTAGATTTTGTACTCCTCGGGCATTAAAAGCTCTTCGGGTGCGATAAAGTTAAAAATAGGATTCTCAAATTGCGACATAGCCATTAGTAGCGAATGAACGGTTCGTCCGTATCGTAAATCGCCAACCATGAAGATGTTTAGGTCATCGAATGTGTTTTGTGTTTTCAATATGGAGTACATATCCAATAAGGTCTGAGTAGGATGTTGGTTTGCTCCATCGCCCGCATTGATTACGGGCACCGATGAAACCTCGGCTGCGTAGCGAGCACTTCCTTCCAGTGGGTGCCGCATGACGATCAAATCAGCATACTGAGAAACCATTCGAATCGTATCATGCAGTGTCTCTCCTTTCGTAACACTGGAAGAGCCTGCATCCGAAAAGCCAACGATTCGTCCTCCCATGCGGTTTATGGCTGTTTCAAAACTTAGCCGGGTGCGCGTAGATGGCTCAAAAAAGAGCGAAGCAACCACTTTCCCGTCCAGTAGTTTTTGGTTGGGATTTTTTTCAAAATCAGCTGCCAGATCCATTATTCGAAGGTGTTCTTCCTTCGAATAATCCATGATGGAAATCAAGTCTTTTTTATTCATGCGATCTATTTATTAAGGTTTCAAAAAAAAACCAACAGGATTAAAGATCCTATTGGTTTTTACTTTTCCGGGATAAAGGCCGGTAATAAAATTAGGTGTTGAGCAAAAGCTTCTATCAAAAAAATAAGTAATGCAACGTTTAACGAATGGGGAAAAAATTGTCAGGTGATCCTGATCACCTCGCAGGGAATTATATTGAACGATTAAACGCCTCATCAAAATTCAAAATTAGATAATCTGGCGTATATAAACATATGACAATGGACAGGATTTATTACTGACTTATTAACAGATCGAATTTTATTCAACAACCCGAATTTCAACACCTTCCAGCTTTTCAAATTTTTCGATTACCCGATTGGCTTCACTATTTCGGATCGAACTTGTTATTTTACACCGTAGTTCGAACCGGTTTTTCTTTTGTTCCAGCTTGTCTTCTTTAAAAATGCGCATCACCGGATTCATCATCGAATAGTCAAATTCAATCTCAAAAGTCGTTTTGATTAATTTTTCGATGATCGTTGCTTTCTGAAGTACATCAGCACTAGCTTCTTTGTAGGCAGTTATCAGCCCGCCAACGCCAAGCAAAGTGCCGCCAAAATAGCGAACCACAACTACCAATACATTGGTAAGATTATTACGCTTAATTTGTCCTAAGATCGGCTTCCCTGCCGTGGATGAAGGTTCCCCGTCGTCATTTGCACGGAAGCGTTTTTTGCTAGCTCCCAATCGCCAGGCATAACAATGATGACGTGCAGAATGATGAGTTTTCTTTAGTTCCTGGATCAGCTCTTTAATTTCGTCCTCTGTTTCAACCGGATAGGCGTAAGCAATAAATTTGCTACCTTTTTCTTTAAACAATCCTTCTTCAGCTTTTGAAATGGTCAGAAATGAATCAGTCATCTTTCGAGGATAAAAAAGGCAGATCATAATGACCTGCCGTTATTTACATCTTTAATTTCTTTTCTATTTCATCGACAAAGACCTTAAAGTTTTTGTCGGTGTCTTTGAGGTTGTTCACCGTCTTACAAGCATGTAATACCGTGGCGTGGTCTTTATTTCCTATTTGAGATCCGATAGAGGCCAGTGACGATTTCGTGAGGCTTTTTGAGAAATACATGGCCAGCTGCCTGGCTTGAACAATCTCCCGTTTACGAGTGCGTGCCTGAAGTGAATCAGTTGGCATGCTGAAGTAGTCGCATACCACTTTTGAAATATAGTCGATTGACAATTCTCGTTTTGAGCTCTTTACCAGTTTGTTGACCATGTCGCTGGCTAGTTCAATCGTTACTTCTTTACGATTCAATGTAGACTGAGCCAATAATGAAACCAGAGCACCCTCCAATTCGCGAACGTTATTGCCAATGTGCGAAGCAATATATTCTAAAACTTCGTCGCTGATTTCAATACCATCTTTGTAGGTTTTCCTTTTCAAAATCTCCATTCTGGTTTCAAAATCAGGAATTTGCAAGTCTGCAGTTAGTCCCCATTTGAATCGAGATAACAATCTCTGCTCCATGCCTTTCAGCTCAATTGGTGGCTTGTCTGATGTCAATATCAGCTGTTTTCCGCTTTGATGAAGATGATTGAAAATATGGAAGAATGTTTCCTGTGTTTTTTCTTTACCCGCAAATTCATGTACATCATCTAAAATCAATACATCAATCATTTGGTAAAAATGAAGGAAGTCGTTTCGGTTGTTATTCCGAATGGCTTCGGTGAACTGTGTTTGAAACTTGTTAGCATTTACATACAAGACAATTTTTTCAGGAAACTGTTCTTTTACCTCAATACCAATTGCGTGGGCAAGGTGTGTTTTTCCTAATCCTGAATTACCGTAAATCATTAGCGGATTAAAAGCCGTTCCTCCTGGATTTTGCGACACAGCATAGCCTGCACTACGTGCTAATCGATTACATTCTCCTTCGACGAAATTCTCAAACGTGTTATCCGCTTTTAATTGAGGATCAACCTGAAGTTTTTGGATTCCAGGAATGATAAACGGATTTTTAATTGATGATTTCCCCTCTGTTCTTAATGGTACATTGAGTGGTTTATTCTGAATTTTACTATTGTTGTTTGTTGGATACTTGACGGTATATGGTTGAGCATTGTTTTGGTTGTTTCCCATAACGACAACATACTCCAATTTCGCGTCGTTCCCAACTTCTTTACGCAAGGTCTTACGAAGCAAGTCAATGTATTGCTCTTCCAAGTATTCATAAAAGAATGGACTTGGAACTTGAATCGTCAACACTTGATTGTTGATCTTTACTGGAACGATTGGCTCAAACCACGTTTTAAAACTAATTGCTGGAACATTATCTTTAATAACAGACAGACAACGATTCCATACAGCAAGATGATTGTTACTCATTTTGAACAGCAGGATTAATATATGTTCGACAAATTTTTTCCCTATTTGAATTCCCGAAAACAAATTTTGTGAAAAAAAAAGTATTAAAAAAATGCAAAATCGCTTGACTTTTAAGAAAAGGATACAATCTAATTACTAGTCAGGCAGTTAAAAAAAATTAATTTTTTATGCTGTACAACAATCAGATTATCAGGTGTTTAAAATAGAATTCTTTTGGAAGTGTTGTATTTAGAGGGACTTGAGTATTTCAATATTTTTTTAGAACAATTCGGATGCTAATTTCCTAATTTCCTTAAAGCCTTTTCTAACCGTACTTTTCGCCCATTTTTGAAAGCGATTATACTTGCATCAGGAAAAACAGCTTTAGCAGCAGTGTGATTTTCCATAATTTTTGCGATGTCGGATGTTTCTCCAGTTAGATAGCTATATCCTCCTGAAATTTCAACTTCTTCGACTTGATCAAAATCACTAAATATGGTATTGTCTTTTGATAATCTTGAGGGGCTTGAAATAAGGTGTATCTTGAAAGTGTATTCAGTTTGACTGGCATCATTTTTTTCTTTTTGAGGTGAGATATAAACATCTTTTCCAAGGTCGAATGCAGAAAAATGAACGTAGCGTTTGGGATTGTTCCGAATGTCTTTCAATAAGAAATCGAGGCTTTGGCTCATATCCGCCAGATTATCGTATAGCTGTTCGTCACCTAAAAGTTTGCCTGCAGTGCCTTCTCCGTTTTCAATTTTAGCCAACACGGCGTTAATTCCTTGTACTGACATTTGTAGGTCAGAAACCATACCAGCGATATTTACAGCCGCTAAACTGTCGCTTATAGATGAAAAATTACCTACGATGTTTGTAAAATCATCGGAATTCTCGTTAAGAGTTGAGCTAATATCGTTCATGTTTTGAATAATCCCTTTTAAATTAGATTTTTCGGTAACCAGCAATTCGCTAATATCAGCTGATACTGACTCCAGATTTAAGATGGTTTGATTAATACGAGCAAAGCTTTCTGAAAGGTTTTTTCGTGCTTCTTCGTTAAAAACGTATGTAACAACGGTAATAGCAGAATCAAGCGATGCTAAAAGCTGCTCCGCTTTATTTTTTAAAGGGAGTACCTGCATACTTACTTGTTCTTTCAAACCTTCTTCAATACTTCCCGGTATCGTGTCACCTTCCTGATAGTATACATTGGACGGATTGATTTGCAATACGATCGATTTGGTTCCCATAAGATCCGAAGAAACAATTCTGGCGATGGAGCCTTCCGGGATTTCAAAATCTCCTTCCAGCGAGAAATTAACGACCAAGCTACCATCATTCCTGTCTGAGAAGTCAATCGTTTTAACCTGACCGACTTGGTAGCCATTAATCATAACAGCACTTGATTCGAGTAGTCCTTCAATCCTCTCATAAACGACATAGTAGCTTGTATTTTGTTTGAAGAAATCGATTCCTTTCAAATAGTTCATTCCCCAAATAAAAATGGCAAAACTAAAGACGATAAGAATTCCCAGTTTGGCGTATTTAGACAGTTTCATAATTGTTTTCAGCTTGTTTTATACAATATTAATAAGCATTCTGATACTAAACAAACAATGAGATCAGAACTATGGTTTTATTTTTCTCAAAGCCTTTTTTATCGAGATGGGCTCTTCGTTTTCAAAAGCAACAATAAACGCGTCAGGATATTTTGCTATTATTTCTTGTTTAAGCGATTGTATCTTTTCCAATGAGTTACTTTTTCCGTAGAAAAACTTGAATGTGGATTTAATTCTCTTTCGCTCAACTTTTTCAAGGCCTTTAAAATTTGTTGCCGTTGGCTCTATCGCCTTGCTGGTGGCAGCTAGCTGAACACTAAAATAAAAGTTGTTGGTGTGTTCTTCTTTTTTCTGGGAAAGCGCTTTTTCGGTTGTTTCTGCTGATGGTTTCAAACTTTCAGGTATTGATGAACCTAATTGGTATTCACTTTTGTGATCAACCGCATTTTTATAATCGCGTATTGCTCTGAATATAGCCGAAGCCAGATAGGCCTGCCCTTCATCACTATTCATATAGTTTGCTTCATAGCGATTGCTTAAAAAACCGGCTTCAACCAATACGCTTGGCATGCTTGTTCGTCGCAAAACCAGAAAGCCTGCTTGTTTCACGCCACGGTCATGACGCCCGGCTCTATTCTTAAACTGATTTTGGATTGCCGCGGCCAGGTTGATGCTTTGATCGAGGTGTTCATCCTGTACCATTTCAAACATGATGTATGATTCGGGTGAATTGGGATCAAACCCCTGGTAGGTTGAAGAATAATCTTCCTCCATCAAAATTACAGCGTTTTCTTTCTTGGCTACCTCCAGGTTTTCTTCTGATCGGTGAAGACCCAAAACAAAAGTTTCGGTTCCGGTGATCGAAGGAGTTCCACAATAGTTAGCGTGTAAGGAAACAAAAAGGTCGGCCTTGTTACTATTTGCAATAACAGCACGCTGATGTAACGGCACAAACACATCGGTGTTTCTGGTGTAAATTACACGAACACCGGGTAATTTTTCTTTCAGGTAGTTCCCGAGTTTTATTCCAATGTTTAAAACAATGTCTTTTTCCCGGATACCTTTATATACTGCACCCGGATCTTTCCCTCCATGACCGGGATCAATAATTACTGTAAACGGATGATCTGGCGCGCTTTTTGCTCGTGCAGGATTCAATAATTCAAAAAATACACACAGAAATACAATAAACAACTTTCGGCTAATGTTCATATACATGTTGTTTGAACGCAACAAAAATAGAAATATTAAAATTATTTTGCATTTGTTCACGCATTTGTCTGGGTTGAATTTATATTTTTGCAGTCCAATGTAACCGAAATGGCTAACATTTTCTAATTTGACGAAAATAATCTTCACATATATTTTGTTTTTTTTCTGTGTTAATACTTATGCACAGGAATTGCCCGACACGGAACTTTCTTCTATTCCTCAGCCTGAGTTAAAGCCTGATTCTATTTTGTCATCCAGAATATCGGCTACCCAGGATTCAATAGCGAAGCCGGATACTGCAAATACAACGGTTCTTGAGGCTCCTATAAATTATAATGCGTTGGACTCTATCGTGATTTCGCTGGATGGCCAAAAAGTATATTTATACAAAGAGGCGATGGTGACTTACCAAACGATTGAGCTGAAAGCCGATTACATAGAACTAGATTTGGAAACAAAAGAGGTTTACGCCGAAGGTGTTCCCGATTCGGCGGAGGTTGTTCAAGGTTCGCCGGTATTTAAAGATGGGGAAGAGGAGTTTGAGAGTAAAACGCTGCGGTACAATTTTGAAACTCAAAAGGGAATAATTACTGAAGTGAAAACGCAACAGGGCGACGGATATGTTCATAGTGAGCGAACCAAAAAAATTGATGCCAACTCTTTTATTTTGAAAAAAGGAAAGTATACGACCTGTGATGCAGACCATCCGCATTTTTATTTAAGAATGACCAGAGCAAAGGTTATTTCGAATAAAAAAATTATTACCGGCCCGGCATATTTGGTGTTAGAAGATTTTCCAATTTATTTCCCAATGATCCCATTTGGGTTCTTCCCAAACTCCCCCAGTTATTCGTCTGGTATTATAATACCTACCTATGGTGAAGAACAAAGCAGGGGATTCTTTTTGCGCGAAGGAGGTTATTATTGGGCAGCAAGTCCTTATTTCGATTTGACGATGAAAGGGGATATTTACTCTAAGGGTTCGTGGGGAGCCAACGTGCATACCAACTATAAAAAACGGTATAAATTCTCAGGAAATTTTGATTTCAGGTATAATGTAAACCGTTACAGTGATCCTGACTTGCCTGATTTTAGCCGTTCGCCGGGGTTTTCAGTTAAGTGGTCGCATTCGCAGGACAGTAAAGCCAATCCATATCAATCATTTTCGGCTAGCGTAAACCTGTCTACAACAAGTTACGACAAACAGAATTCGTACGATGTGCAAAGCTATTTGCAAACCACTAAATCGTCGAGTATTTCATATTCTAAAAAATGGGAAAACTCACCATTTAATATGTCAGCCAGTTTCAGACACTCACAAAACTCACGAGATACTACTATTTCATTAAGTTTTCCGGAGCTAACCTTCTCCATGGCGAAAATTTATCCGTTTCGACAAAAAGATCGTGTTGGGGCTCCAAAGTGGTACGAGAAAATTGGTTTTAGCTACACCGGTAACATAAAAAACTCCATAACGGCAAAAGAAGATGAATTGCTGAATCAGTCAATTATACGCGATTGGCAAAATGGATGGAAACACTCCATCCCAATCAGCTTGCCGAATTTCAACCTATTTAAATATGTCAATGTAAGTCCTAGTGTGAGTTATTCGGAGCGTTGGTATACAAATTATATTACCCAAAATTATGCCTACGACAATATCGCTCAGAAAGGAACCGTTTGGGAGGATACCACCTATCATTTTCGTCGAAATTATAACTATTCATTTAGCCTGAGTTCGCAAACGAATATTTACGGGATGTATTTAATGAAAAACCCCAATTCCCGAATGAAAGCCATCAGACATAAAATGTCGCCTTCCGTTAGTTTTAGTTATACTCCTGATTTTGGCGATCCAAAATACGATTTTTATGACTCGTATATGGACCATGAGGGAAATCAGATCTATTACAATCGTTTTAAAGGGGCTATTTTTGGGTCGGCCGGGAGAGGGGAGAGTGCCGCGATTAACTTCGGACTTACCAACAACCTCGAAGCTAAAATGGCGGCTAAAAACGATACCACCTCAAACGAAGAGAAATTTGAAAAAGTAAAGATTATCGATAATCTGGGATTTAGCGGATCGTACAATTTTATTGCAGATTCATTAAATCTAAGTACCATTCGAATAAACGGGCGAACAACAATTAAAGGTGTAAGCCTGAACTTTGGAGGGACAGTTGACCCATACAATACGGATGAAAAGGGAACCCGAATTAATCAGTTTATGTGGAACGAAGCTTCGGGGTTGGCGAAGTTGGGCCGGCTAACCAATGCAAACCTTTCCTTCGGAATGTCTTTTAAATCGAAACAGAAAGAAGAGTCGAATGCCGAAGAGGGAGAAGAAATTGGTGAGCAAATCATGTATCCTGATGGGAGCATCGAATACTATGATTTTGATATTCCATGGGACTTTCGGTTTAATTATAGCTTTAGCTACTCAAAAAGAAGTAATTATCATGATGCACAAGTCAACCAGAGTTTAAACTTTAGTGGCCGGGTAAAATTAACGCGCGAATGGAATATGTCGCTTTCTACAAACTTTGATATTCAGGCCGGTGAGTTTTCTTTTACCACCTTCAACATAAATCGTCGGCTACATTGCTGGAATATGGCCTTTAATTTTGTGCCTTTTGGTCGGCGCAAAAGTTACAGTTTCACAATTAATGCTTCATCAGCCATGCTTAAAGACTTGAAGATAGACAAGAAACGAAGCTGGTTTGACAATAATTAAAGGCGGTAGACGGTCACATTTTTAAGTTGCTTATTCACAACTATCTGTATTTATTAGAAGAATGCTTTTCCAATCTTGTTAGTACAGCATGTTTTCTGAAAGGAAGATTTGTTAGATGATAAAATGTGTTTTGAGAGAATCTTTCTAAATAAACTGTAAAATATGGTATAAAGACGGACAAATTATAAACCAACAGAAATCTATGATGTTAACATTAAATGTATATTCCATCGAGTTTTGTGCTCTTTGATATATCAATGTTTTTTATTTCTTTGCAAGTATTATTCAAAATCAATCTAAATAGTTTAAAATGGCAATTACTAAAAACAAAATGGTTTCTTTGACTTACGATTTAAGAATCGAAGGAGCAAACGGAGAATTGATAGAACAGGCAACAGCCGAGAAACCACTAAACTTTGTTTATGGTGCAGGACTTATGTTGCCAAAGTTTGAAGACCTTTTACAAGGTCTTGAGCAAGGCAAGGACTTCAATATAAATCTTTCATGTGAAGATGCTTACGGGCAAGCTGATGAAAATGCAGTTGTTGATCTTCCTAAAAACCTGTTTCTGGTTGAAGGAAAATTCGATGAGGAAATTATTAAAGTTGGCAATACTGTTCCAATGATGAGTGCTAGCGGTCAACGTATGAACGGCCTGGTGTTGGAAATTACGGACGAGCATGTAAAAATGGATTTTAACCATCCTTTGGCTGGTGAAGACTTATTCTTCTCAGGAAAAGTATTGGAAGTGCGCGATGCTACTGATGAGGAAATTGCAGCAACTGTGCAAGGTAGCGGCTGTGGCTGCGGTAGTGGTGGTTGCGAAAGTGACAGCGGTGGCTGCGGATGTGAAGAGGGCGAAAGCTGTGAAACAGAGAAAGCAAATGGTGGAAGCTGCGGTTGTGGCTGCTAATTGATAAAACGTATTCAAAATATTGCTTCTGAGCAATCGGGAGCAATGTTTTTTTAACCTAAAATAATGAATAGCTTCGGACAATTATTCAGATTAACTTCTTTTGGAGAATCTCATGGCGTAGGAATTGGTGGTATTATTGATGGCTGCCCGGCAGGTGTCGAAATCGATTTGGATTTTATTCAAAATGAACTCGATCGTCGTAAACCCGGACAATCGAAAATTACGACCCAACGAAAAGAGTCGGATCAGGTTGAGTTTTTATCGGGAATTTTTGAAGGAAAAACGCAGGGGACACCCATCGGTTTTCTGATTAGAAATAAAGATCAGCACTCGAACGACTACAATAACCTGAAAGACATTTTTCGTCCTTCACATGCCGATTATACTTATCTGAAGAAATATGGGAGCCGCGATCATCGGGGAGGAGGACGTTCCTCTGCGCGTGAAACAATCGCACGGGTTGCAGCCGGAGCTGTCGCTAAATTGATGCTGAAGCAATTTGGTGTCGATATTAATGCATTCGTAAAGCGAGTGGGCGAAGTTGAACTGACAAAGAGCTACAAAGAGCTTGATTTAAAATTGATTGACAGTAATATTGTTCGCTGCCCCGATACCGAAACTGCCGATAAAATGATTGCCCGTATTGAAGCAGCCGGTAAAAATCATGATACCGTTGGCGGAGTTATTCAGGGAGTTATCCAGGGAGTTTCAGTTGGTTTAGGCGAACCGGTTTTTAATAAGCTGCATGCCGATTTAGGTCATGCCATGTTGGGAATCAATGCGGTCAAAGGATTTGAATACGGATCAGGTTTCGATGGCACAAAGCTTAGTGGCTCCGAGCATAACGATGTCTTTATAAAGTCGGGGAGCGGTATTCGAACAAAAACCAATAATTCCGGCGGAATTCAAGGTGGAATTTCGAATGGAGAAGACATCTATTTTAATGTGGCTTTTAAGCCAATTGCAACCTTGTTGAAAGAGCAACATACGGTTGATAAAGATGAAAAAGAAGTAACGATCAATCCAAAAGGTCGTCACGATCCTTGTGTACTACCACGTGCTGTCCCTATTGTTGAAGCAATGGCAGCCTTGGTTATTGCTGATCATTATTTGTTGAACAAAGTAAATCAAAGTTAGATGCCTCGTAAAAAAAGACAACGGCGCTTATTAGCCCCGCCCTCCGTTAAAGGATTTTCTGTATTTGGACCAAAAAACAGAGCTCAGCAGGTTGTGCTGTTTTTTGAAGAGTATGAGGCAATAAAATTGCTGGATTACGATAATCTTACCCAGGAAGAAGCTGCAGTTTGTATGGATGTTTCTCGTCCTACACTGACCCGGATTTATGAGTCGGCCCGAAATAAAGTAGCACAGGCAATGGTTGAAGGGAAAGACTTGATCATTCGCGGAGGTAATTTTCAATTCGATGAGAATTGGTACTGTTGCAAATCTTGTAAAGCTAAGTTCAACATGGCTAAAGTCGGCGAAAATTGCCCGGTTTGTAATTCAACGGAAATTGAATCTTTGAATGATTTTTATAAGAAAAGCAACTAAACCTGCAGTTCTTCTCCTTCACTTTTTGCAATAATAACTGCTCCACAGCTATCACTCCACACATTGGTAGCTGTTCTAAACATGTCTAAAATTCGGTCAACCGCAAGGATTAATCCAATACCTTCCAGCGGAAGTCCAACGGCTGATAAAATAACGGTTATCATAACCAAACCGGCCATGGGAATAGCAGCTGCTCCAATGGACGCTAATAAGGCTGTCGCAACAATAATTGCTTGTTGAATGATGCTTAAATCATGGCCATAAGCCTGGGCAATAAAAATAGCTGCAACACATTCATAAAGCGCAGTCCCATCCATATTGATGGTTGCTCCCAGGGGCAGTGTAAAACTGCTTATTTTGTTTGACACTCCTGATTTTGACTCAACTGCATCCATCGTTAATGGTAAAGTTGCTCCTGACGATGAAGTTGAAAAAGCAGTTAGAAGGGGAGTGGTCATATTTTGAAAATGTTTCCGCGGATTAGCCTTTCCAAGTAGCTTCATCAACACTGGAAGAGTAACCAAAAAATGTATGGTCAGTGCTAAAACAACAGTGCCCATGTAAATTCCCATGCGCGACATCAAACCGGCTAAATCATCTTGGTCTGCAATTACTTTGGAAACAATACCAAATATACCAAGAGGCGTGAATTTGATGATAAACATGGTGATTTTCATCATGACTTCGAAAATAGCATTGAATGCCTTTTTTAGAACTTCACGATTAACGGTATCCACTTTCGTAATGAAAAAACCAAACAACACGGCAAAGAAAATAATGGAAAGCATATCACTTTCGTTGAATGCCTGAAAGATATTTTGAGGAATAATTTCGACCAAAATATCCCGAAAGGATCTTTGCTTTTCAACCAAGCCTTCAACCGTTTCCTGAAAGTTTAAATCAGCCCCAACCCCAGGCTTAAAGAGATTGACAAAAAATAAGCCTGTTACAATGGCCAAAACAGATGTCATTACATAATATCCTATTGTTTTTAAGCCCAATCGGCCTAAGTTTTTACCGGTGCCAATATTTGTAATTCCAGATATTAGTGAGCTTAAAATCAGTGGAATAATCAACATTTTTAAAGCGCGAAGAAACAAATCCCCCATCCAGCTAACAGCATCGATTTGAGGGTTGTTGTAGCTTGCTTTTCTAATTGTAGATTGGTATTTATCGTATTCATCAGAAGTCAGCAATTGTTTCATTTTTACCTGAAAGTCTTGCATTGTACTGTATTCTTCACCTTGCAATCCCCCAACTTTTTCAATAACAGCCGCACTTAAATGCGTTTTCTGCAATTGACTAATAGCTTCTTGATCAATGGCATATTTCGTTGGGAAAATTATTCCATAACCAATTGATAGTAGTAACGCAATCAGTATTTGCCAGTGGAGCTGTAGCTTAAATATTTGCATGTGTTTTGAATTGAGATTGATACAAATCTAACTTTTTAAACCATGTTTTCCAACATGACCATACGATTGAATTTTTTCTACTTTAGCAGCACAGTACAGCACAACACGAAAAATATAATTTAAATATCAATTCAATATGAAAAATCGTTTAATCGGACGTTTGCCCAAAGTAGGAATCCGTCCAGTAATAGATGGTCGCGAACGTGGAGTTCGTGAATCACTCGAGGTTCAAACCATGAATTTGGCGAAAGCTGCCGCTCAACTAATTGAAGAAAACTTGCGCTTTCCTTCTGGAGAAAAGGTGGAATGTGTTATTGCAGACACAACCATTGGAGGTGTAGCAGATGCTGCTAATTGCGCTGATAAGTTCAGTCGTGAAGGAGTTGGCGTTTCGCTAACTGTAACGCCATGCTGGTGCTACGGAACAGAGGTGATGGATAGTGACCCGCTTCTTCCTAAGGCCGTTTGGGGTTTTAATGGTACTGAGCGTCCCGGAGCCGTATATTTGGCCGCAGCTCTTGCCGGATATACTCAGAAAGGCTTGCCGGCTTTTGGCATTTATGGTCGCGATGTACAGGATGCGGGAGACACAGCCATTCCCGATGACGTTCGCGAGAAAGTATTGCGGTTTACAAAAGCCGCTTTAGCTTCAGCGCAAATAAAAGGAAAATCATATCTGTCGCTTGGCTATACGTCAATGGGAATTGCCGGCTCTATGGTTGATGCCGACTTTTTTCAGGAATATCTGGGGATGCGTACAGAGTTTGTTGACATGACTGAGATTAAACGTCGAATTGATCAGGAGATTTTCGATCCTTCAGAATATAAAACAGCCTTGGCTTGGGTAAAGGAAAATTGCCAGGAGGGTGATGACCACAATGCAAAAGACAAGCAGAGCGACCGGAAAAGAAAAGATTGGGAATGGGAAATTGTAGTTAAAATGACCCTGATTTGCCGCGATCTAATGATTGGCAATCCGAAATTAACAGAGCTTGGTTTTGGAGAGGAAGCGAAAGGACATAATGCAATCGCAGGTGGTTTCCAGGGGCAGCGCCAATGGACAGACTACTATCCGAATGCTGACTTTACTGAAGCGATGTTGAATTCTTCATTCGACTGGAATGGTATACGCGAAGCCTATGTTTTTGCCACCGAGAATGATAGTTTAAATGCAGTGCCCATGTTGTTTGGTCACCTGTTAACCAATACCGCTCAAATATTTTCAGACGTTCGCACATTCTGGAGCCCTGAAGCTGTAAAACGAGTAACCGGAAAAGAACTGACAGGATTAGCTCGAAACGGAATTATCCACTTAATCAATTCTGGGTCGACAACCTTAGATGCCACAGCACAGCAAAAAGATGCTGAAGGAAATCCGGTGATGAAACCTTATTGGGATATTTCGGATGAAGAAGCCCAAGCATGTTTAGATAAAACAAACTGGTGTCCTGCTGATTTAGGTTATTTTAGAGGTGGTGGTTATTCATCTCAATTTAAAACCGAAGGCAAAATGCCGGTAACCATGTCGCGTGTAAACCTGGTAAAAGGGCAGGGGCCAGTGATACAAATAGCCGAAGGATGGACTGTTGAGTTACCCGAGGATATTCATCAATTATTAGATGAGCGCACCAATCCAACCTGGCCAACAACCTGGTTTGTGCCACGCTTGAACGATGAAGACGCTTTTAAAGATGTATACAGTGTAATGGCCAATTGGGGAGCCAACCATGGTGCAATTTCGTATGGCCACATTGGTGCCGACCTAATCACCTTAGCATCGATCCTCCGTATTCCGGTTTCAATGCATAATGTGGAAGATAAAGATATTTTCCGCCCAAGTGCCTGGGCTTCATTCGGAGCAAATAAGGAAGGTTCGGATTACCGGGCGTGTAAAAACTACGGGCCTCTTTATGGCTAGTCGTTTATTTTAATTTATTTTGAAATTAATATCATGAAATGAGCATCAGTAAATTTCATCATTCGATACAAGTATGATTAATTTACTGATGTGAGTTTCATCTGTTACCATTTTTAATCAAAATTATACAGATGAAGATCATTCATGTAAAACATTTAATCTCAATAATCATAGGATTGTTGGTGGTTCACTTGATTACCACCGGCTTTGAAAAAGAAGAAACGATGAGCTTAAAAAAAGGTCAGTATGGCTACGATCTGGAGAAACTACAAAAGTACTATTCTACTATTGAGCTAGTTGCCGGAGAATCTCGGGTGGTTATTGTTCCTGAACTGCAGGGACGGGTGATGTCTAGCACAACCTCAGGATCAACAGGTTTCTCGTTTGGCTGGATCAACCACAAATTACTTGGAGCCGATCAACTGTCCTCTCAGTTTAATCCTTTTGGTGGCGAAGAGCGGTTTTGGATTGGTCCGGAGGGAGGACAGTTCTCTTTCTATTTTGATCAGGGGAAAACCATGGCAATGGAAAACTGGCGTGTTCCTTCTGCTATCGATACCATGCCCTGGGATGTAATTGAAGCTAATCAGGAAACGGCGACGTTCCGACAATCATTTCAGCTAGCGAATTATTCTGGCAATAAATTTTCAATGGAAATCACCCGCCGGGTGAGCATTATTGATCCGATTGAATTGGACGAATTTTTGCCCATTAATTTGGATGAGTCCGTAAAAGTTGTTGCTTACGAATCATTAAACCAACTGAAAAACACAAACGATTTTAGCTGGAATAAAGAAACAGGTATGCCATCAATCTGGATGCTTTCCATGTACCAGCCATCACCCGAAGTAACCATTGTACTACGCTATAAAAAAGACGGCGAAGGCCCCGTGGTTACTGATGATTATTTTGGTGAAATGCCAACGGATAGGTTGAAATCTGATGATGGAGTCATCTATTTCAAGGCCGATGGAAAGTACCGGAGTAAGATTGGTGTTTCTCCCGAGCGGGCACTGCCAACTTTAGGAAGTTACGATGCCCAAAACAAATGCCTAACCATTTTAATTTGTTCGTTGGATTCTACTTCAACTGACTATGTCAACTCTTCGTGGGAAGAGTACCAGAAAGAACCGTTTAATGGCGATGCCATTAATGCATACAATGACGGTCCATTAGCAGATGGTGGTCAGCTTGGCCCGTTTTACGAGTTGGAGTCTTCGTCGTCAGCTGCTGCTTTAAATGCAGGTGAAGTTAAGATTCATTTTCAACGAACATTTCATTTCGAAGGAGATGAGCAAGCATTAAATTCCATTGCTGAAAAGCTACTGGGTGTTTCAATTGCTGAAATAAAAAACGCTCTTTAAAATACAAACCGATACGAACTAAACGAATAACTAAAAAAGAAAAACAGTGAAATCTAAAATTAAAGTCGTTCCAAAGGAATACCTATTTCCATTTATCTTGATCACAAGTCTTTTTGCTTTGTGGGGCTTTGCTAATGATATTACAAACCCGATGGTGGCTGCATTTAAGACGGTAATGGAAATCTCTAACGCCAAAGCTGCGATGGTGCAATTTGCTTTTTACGGTGGATATGCAACAATGGCTATTCCCGCAGCGCTTGTTATTAAACGCTATAGTTATAAAGTAGGCATTATTGTTGGCTTGACTTTATATGCAATAGGAGCTTTATTGTTTTACCCGGCTGCTCAGTTTGAATTTTTTGGGTTCTTTCTGGTTTCTCTATACATTTTAACCTTCGGTTTGGCGTTTCTTGAAACAACTGCCAATCCGTATATTTTGTCGATGGGCCCCGAAGAGACAGCAACCAGGCGGCTAAATCTGGCGCAGTCATTTAATCCAATGGGATCAATTTTCGGGATGTTTATCGCCTCCAATGTAATTCTGGCTACACTAGAGTCCGATAAAAGAGATTCAGCAGGGAATTTGATTTTTGAAACTTTAAGTGCATCTGAAAAGGCTGGTATTCGGGCTCACGATTTGGCTGTTATTCGCGATCCCTATGTCATGCTCGGATTTTTTGTTATCCTTATGCTGGCGATCATCGTCTTATCGAAGATGCCTAAGCGAGCTAAGGCAGATCATTCTATTCGAACAAAGGATACCTTTAAGCGATTGGCAAAAAACGTAAAATATCGCGAGGGAGTCCTTGCTCAGGTCTTTTATGTTGGAGCACAAATCATGTGCTGGACCTTTATTATTCAGTATGCTGATAATTTGGGAATACCGAAAGCTGAAGCTCAACGCTATAATATTATAGCCATGGCCATTTTTATTGGGAGCCGGTTTGTGAGTACCTTTTTGATGAAATACTTAAATGCCCGTTTTATGCTGACCATTTTCGCTGTTGGCGGAATGTTGACAACTACCGGAGTTATTTTGATAGAGGGTATGCCGGGCTTATATCTGCTGATTGCCACTTCTGCTTTTATGTCATTGATGTTTCCAACAATTTACGGTATTGCTTTGGAAGGACTTAGTGAAGATTCAACTTTGGGAGCGGCAGGCTTGGTGATGGCAATTGTTGGAGGTGCCTTGATGCCTCCCTTGCAAGGGTTGTTAATCGACCAGGGAACTATCGCTTGGTTGCCAGCCGTTAATTTCTCATTTATTTTGCCATTCATTTGCTTTGTAGCAATTGCTATTTATGGATACCGGACAATGAAAATACACGTGTAGCTTATAAAATCATCAAATAATTAAAGGGGATGGATGCTGTGTATCCTCCTCCTTCACTTAGAAAAAAAATATGGCATTTCAATTTCAACTCGACCATTCCTCTTCCCAAACTAAAATACAGCAGCTGATCCATGCCGTTACTGAGGCGATTAGTGATGGAGTTCTAAAAGAGGGCGATTTTTTGCCGTCAGTTAATAAGTTGAGTCGCGAAAGTGGATTGTCGAGAGATACCATCTTTAAAGCCTACACCACCTTAAAGCTACGCAGTGTGATCGCATCAACTCCAACGAAGGGCTACTTTGTAAGTAACGAGTCCTTTAAAGTGATGATGCTGCTTGATGATTTCAGTGCTTTCAAAGAACAGCTGTATGGTAGCTTTCGAAATGCATTGCCCGAGAATTATTCCGTTGATTTACTCTTTCATCATTACAACCCCAATGTGTTTGAACAGCTCGTTTTAAATAACCTGGGTCGCTACAGCATGTATGTGGTTATGAATATCAATAACGATCGGATTGAGAAAGTGGTGAAAAAAATCGATTCGAGTAAGCTGTTGATTTTAGATATGGGATCGCCGGAGAATGATGAGATGGCACATATCCTCCAGGATTTTGAAAATGCTTTTCGTAATTGTCTGGAACAAGGGAAAGAGCAAATTCAGAAGTATGATGAGTTCAGCTTGGTTTTTCCATCATCCACACCACATCCCAAGGTGACAATTGAGGTGTTTCAGAGGTTTTGCGATGAAAATACGATTAAGCATTCAGTCATTCAAAAAATAAAAAATAAGACCATCGAAAAGGGACAAGCCTATTTGGTTATTAAAGAAGATGATTTGGTCTACATTATTAAAGAATGTAAGCAAAAGGGACTAAAAGTAGGTCGCGATGTGGGCTTGATATCTTACAACGATTCACCCATGAAAGAAATCGTTGGAGACGGAATTACGGTAATCTCTGTCGATTTTGAGGAAATGGGCGAGAAGGTAGCAAACTTCATCAAGAGCAAACAAAAAATCTTTGAAGTTCTCTCGCCGCGGTTAATTCTTCGGGGATCGCTGTAGAGACTTCCACAACGACTAGTATTATTTATGTGATGTCTTATTTGATCTTCTCTTTGAAAATCTGTCTGAACTTGTCCAGTTTTGGAACAATTACAAACTGGCAGTAGCCCTGTGCCGGATTTCGTTCATAGTAATCCTGGTGCTCATCTTCGGCTCTGAAAAAGTTTTCCCAAGGACTGATTTCAGTCACCACAGGCTTTTCGAAAATAGCCTCTTTATTCAAGTGCTGCTTGATGATTTCCGCGGTTTCCTGTTGCTTATTATTGTGGTAGAAAATAACTGAACGATATTGCGTTCCAACATCGGCACCTTGTTGGTTTAGCGTGGTCGGATCATGGGTTGCCCAAAATACTTCCAGCAATTCCTGAAAACTTATTATTTCGGGGTCAAACTCAATTTCAACTACTTCGGCGTGCCCGGTCCTTCCAGTACAGACTTCGCGGTACGCAGGATTAACAATATCGCCACCCGAATAGCCGGAAGTGACGGATTGCACTCCTTTTAATTCTTTAAAAATGGCTTCGGTACACCAAAAACAACCTCCTCCAAATGTTGCGAGTTCCATATTCTTATCTTTTTAGAAATGAATTTTTAACTACGAATCAATAAACGAAGAGAACAGGCAGGTAAATCGTCCGATTAATCAATCTTTATCCCGAATCGGCGTAAAAGCTTTTTTTCGAAATTCCAGAAAAAGGTGAACTGCCCCAAGAGGGTTCCAAACAGCATCAGCATGATCTGATATGCCGGAACAATGGTAAGCACATAGACAATCGCGGAAAGCCAGAAAGGCCAGTCGGGGCTATAATCAAGCCAGTGAAAAACCAATTTACGAATAACAAGAGCTCCACTTCCAGAGATTGAAAAAACGACAAAAATGACGATTAATTGCAGGTCGGAATCAACATTCCATTTTTCCTTCAACCGTTTAAACATAGTTCCTTTTCTTTGAGTACAACTAGTAAACAAGCTTTTTCCTGAATGGTTGAAATCTTGTTCGATAAAATAGGCACATTTTTCCTGATCCACTAGCCGAACTGGTGGCTTTGGTAAATGATATAACCGTATATCACAAAGCGTAGGATCCTGAACAGAGCAAAATTAAGGTATCTTTTCATGGGATAATTTGTTGTTCCTACCAGCATACTGATAGCCGACCATGGAAGGGGAGTAAGTGCCGAAGCAACAATGAGAAAAGCACCGTACTTTCGGAAAAGGGGCCAGTACTTGCTAAAAAACCTCCGTCCCAGGTATCGAAATAAAACAACCCGCTGAAGGTATCGCCCGACTAGAAATGCGATGTATCCGGCTCCATACGATACACCTGCAAAAAAGCCCAGGTTTAGCACATAGTGCCAAAGGTCGCCTTTGTAATAGGCCCAAATCATAAAGAACTCCGGTGGGAAAAGTCCAAAAAAGACCTCCGAACCAACATATACCCCGTAGATGATGAGTGGTTGACTGTAAAATCGTTTGAGCCAAAACTCTTTGTTTTCATCAACGATAAATTCTTTGGCAAGCAGGTATAAAACAGCAAGGATTGCCATCCAAAGCAATCCTTTGAGTATATTTTTTAAGAGGAATTTGAACTTGAAATGTAGTTTCATTCAATTGTTTTTATTCGTTGGTATGCCGAAGAACTTTCTCCAACACCAACTTCAACGATAATCTGAGTTGCAATTGCAGGTGTTATAATTCCTCTATGATGTGTTTTGAGATGATTATAACGCGTCAATTTTCGAAGCCAGCTCGTGGTCTTTGTTGGTTACTTTGCCTTCGCTGTGCGACGTTAAGCTAATCGATACTTTTTTGTATGAATGTATCAAAATATCGGGATGGTGATCCATGCCTTCTGCCAATTCGCCCACCTGGTTTACAAAACTGAGTGCTTCTTTGAAATTATTAAACGTAAATTCTTTGGTTATTTTCTCTGTTTCTTTGTTCCAATCCATAATAATAAATTTTACTTGTTTTTAAATTGCTTATACAATTCCAAACAAGTTGAAATTTACATGGTTCAATCAAAGTCAGTCATTTATTTTATTTAACAGCCAAGCCATGTTTTCACCCAGTGTATTCATAATTTGCATGCCTTCTTCGTCTTGTAAAACGGCTCCTTCAGGTCCACCTACTGCAAAGTTCCAGTAGCTTGATCCCGGCACAATCATTTGACTAATCAGGAAAAAGTTATTGAGTGTTTCGAAAGCGTGTAATTGCCCTCCACGGCGAACAGCAAGTACGCCGGCACCGACCTTGCGTTTTAACAGATGTCCGTTTCCGCGGGTAACATAACCAACCACATCAATTAAGGCTTTCATTTCGGTTGTAACATCTGCAAAGTAAACCGGCGACCCCAGAATGATACCATCCGCTCGGAGTATTTTTTCAATACATTCGTTAAGCACATCATTTTTGATGTGACATTTTCCATCTTTAATTTCCCGACATTTGCCACAGGCGGTGCAACCATGAACCGGCTTCCCGCCAAGCTGGAAGTACTCGGTTTCGATGCCTGCTTGTTGCAGTGGTTCAAATACCTTTTCGATTAATATTTTGGTGTTTCCGTTTTTACGAGGACTTCCATTAATGGCTAGTACTTTCGTCATGTTGATATTTTGTTGTTTTTTGAGTTGTTAGTTGTTGAAGACGTATGAAATCAGGTTCGCACCCATTTGCAAAGCTTTCTTCCGAACGTTGGGCGTGTCGTTGTGCACCGAAGGGTCTTCCCATCCGTCCGAGATATCGGACTCGTAGGTGTAAAAACAAACCAAGCGGTCTTCAATGAATAAACCAAACCCTTGCGGCCGCTTATTATCGTGCTCATGAATTTTAGGTAAGCCGTTTTCGAACCGGTATTTTTGCTGATAGATCGGATGATCTGCAGGCAACTCCACAAACTCTTGTTCCGGGAAAACCTTTTTCATTTCGCGCCGAATGTAGGAGTTAAGCCCATAATTATCATCGATGTATAAAAAACCACCAGCCTCCAGATACAACCGCAGGTTTCTGCTCTCTTCTTCAGAAAAAATGATGTTGCCATGCCCGGTGATGTGGACAAATGGATAGTTGAACAGCTCAATACTCCCGGGTTCTACAGTTGCCGGCTCCGGATCGATATTGGTTTGGAGTTCCTGGTTGCAAAAACGAATCAGGTTGGGCAAAGCTGTCGGATCAGCATACCAGTCGCCACCACCTTTGTACTTGACCAGTGCCAACTTTAAATTGGGGTTTTGGCCGAAAAGGGTAGCGGAAAATAAGAAAAGGAGTAGTGTTAAAAGCTTTCTGTTCATCGCTTAATTCTTGGATGAACAAAGATAATAAGATAAGCCGTTGTGTGAAACCTGTTCAAAATGATTTCGCAATTTTATTTACCAGTCTGTGCTGCGTATTTCCCGAAATGGAAAAGTTTGAGAATCATGGAAGCCATTTGAAAACGGTCGAATGCAATTGTTTTGCATCGTCTTCAGCTTTTACCTGCTCAAAACAAGTTCATTGAGAGCTGAAAGACCACCCCTCGCACCCAAATAAAAGAGCCAGTTAGATGATTTTTACACTGAGTGAACTTAGCTGATTTTACCGAAGGGGATAATTTTCTAGAACCGATTTAAATTAGAGCTGTTATCTTTGCGAAGGATTTACAAAAGAAGAAGAATGAAGAAGAGTTTTACAACCCGATCGTTACATGTCCCATTCCCCAAAAAGGATGTTCACCGCTCGTTAGATATGCCGATATACGAATCAGTTGCTTTTGAGTTTGATTCGGCGGAAGATATAGCTGCTAATTTTAGAGGCGAACTGCCGGCGCATGTGTATTCGCGTACCAGCAACCCAACGGTTGAGTATTTTGAGCAGAAGCTGAAAGCCTTAACGGGAGCTCACCATGTACTGGCACTTTCATCGGGCATGTCGGCCATTACGAATACCATTTTAGCCATTTGTAAAAGTGGCGACAATATAATTTCGGGCAACCATTTGTTTGCTCATTCTTATTCCTTATTCGATCAAACCCTTCGGAACTACGGATTAGAAACACGCTTTACCGATACCACCAAGGCTGATGAGGTAGAAAAACTGGTTGACGAAAATACCCGGGCCATTTATTTCGAAACGGTAACCAACCCGCAACTGGAAATAGCAGATATTTTAAAACTCTCGGACATCGCAAAAAAATATAAGCTGCTGTTGATTTCGGATAGCACCATTACGCCACCGGTTTGTTTCAATGCCAAAGACTTTGGAATTGACATTGAAGTGATGTCGACTACCAAGCACATTTCGGGTGGAGCAACTTCGTTTGGAGGCGTGATTGTGGATCATGGAACCTACGATTGGCAATTAAATCCGAACCTGAAGCCCTTGGTTGAGAAATTTGGGAAAGACACGTTTGTAGGTCGTCTGCGCAAAAACTACTACCGAAACACCGGAGGCGCGATGACCGCTCATACCGCTCACTACCAAATTTTGGGCTTGGATTTGTTGGAGTTACGCTTCGAACGTTCGTATGACAACTGTATGACTCTTGGCGAATTCCTGGGCAACCATCCCGAGGTGAAGGGCGTGACTTATCCCGGTTTGAAAAACGCCGCGAACTACGATCTGGCCAAGGTGCAGTTTGATGGAAAGCCCGGGACGATCATAACCTTTGACCTGGAATCGGAGCAAGCTTGCTTTGCCTTTATGAACCGCTTGCAACTCATCCGCCGTGCGACCAACCTGAACGACAATAAATCGTTGATTATTCACCCCTGGTCAACCATTTATGTTGAGTTTTCGGAAGCAGATCGCCTGGCTATGAAAATAAAGCCAACGGCCATGCGCCTTTCGGTTGGCATTGAATCGGCTGACGATTTAATTGCCGATATTGAACAGGCGCTGAACGGCTAGCAGTCAGGAATCCAGCCACTCCTTAAACCGGGCTGAGCGCTCAATGCTTACCAGGCTATCTTTATCATCTTGGGTCGTGGGAGTTAATACCAGCTTCACACGTCCGCGCGACCAGGCATACATTTTATCAATAGCTGCCATGTTAATGATGTATTTTCGGTTGATTCGAAAATAGTGTTCCGGGCTTAACAGCTCTTCCAGCTTGTCGAGCGAGTATTCGACCGGGTAAGACTTATTGGTAAACGTTGTAAGAAAGACCGATTTGTCCATGGCATAAAAATAGGCAATTTCCGAAGTTTCAACCTTTTGTATTTTTTCGCCGTACGAAACCAGGAACCGTTTTTTATAAGGCTGTTGTTGTCCGGTGAGCATGGGGTGTAAACTTTCGAAATTGATGCTGAAAGCCGCTTTCATCTTTTTATACTTCTCCAGACTTTCTACTAAATCGTCTTTCCTGATAGGTTTCAGTAAATAGGAGATGCTATTGAGTTGAAACGCCTTGATGGAGTATTGATCGTAGGCGGTGGTAAAAATGATGGGAATATTCACCGGAACCTGCTCAAAAATGCTGAAGCTTAATCCGTCGGATAGCTGAATGTCGAGAAAAATTAAGTCGGCGGTTTGGTTCATTAGCCAGCTGACCGATTCTTTGATGGAACCCAGCTTGGCGGCGACCTGGTATTGCGGGTTTATTTCCAGTAAGAGGTTTTCGAGCCGGTCGGCAGCTACTTTTTCATCTTCAATGATTAATACGCGCATAATCGTCTGGTTTTAAAAGTGGCAGTTCAACTTGATAGCGGTTATTTTTTACAATAAAACGAGGCACTTGCCGGCCGATCAGGGCATAGCGTTTTGTAACATTGTTTTGTCCAATTCCGGTTGATTTGCTTTGCGAAAATCTGGGCTGAAGCTTGTTTTTAATGACAAGTGTGTCTTCGGCTGTTGCCACCGAAATGGTTAAGGGTTTATTCTCGTTGATGATATTGTGTTTGATGGCATTCTCCAGCACTACCTGCAACGAAAGTGGTGGAAGCAACCGGCTCAAAAATTCAGATGAAACATCTATTTCCAGTGAAAGAGACTCGCCATAACGCATCTGCTGTAAGCTAAAGTATGATTGTATAAAAGCCAGTTCTTCTTTCAAACTTACAACGGGTTGCTCAATGGTTTCCAGCACATACCGATAAATCAAGGCAAACTCATCAACAAATTGCTGGGCTTTCTTCGAATCGCTTTCAATTAGTCCCGATAACACATTCAAACTATTAAACATGAAATGAGGATTGATTTGCTGCTTAAGCATTTCATACTTTATTTGCGAAAGTTCCTGTTCGAGCAGGCTTGCTTTCACTCGTGTTTGGTTGTACTCGAAGAAGTAAATACGAGCCTCCAGAACAATCATCAACAGCAGATTGACGACCGCATAAATCAGGGCATTTTTGATGAGCACAGCATTGAGCTCGTTGGTGTAGGCACTAATCCAGTAAGCTGTAAGGGTTATGATGGTTGAAATAACGACTGCTATAATTACGGTTAACGACAATTGAATGATCAGCCGTTTCACTGTGTTTGCCGTACTCCAGGGGAGTCGGTAATTGAGGTGGCGGATAACAAATAAATCGGGGTAAGCCACCATGAACGCCGAAAGGAGACTTAAAAATGAATTGTAAACCAATCGAATTCCGAAATGGCCAAGATCATTCACCGGGTAATAGCCCGTGAAGTGGTTGTAAGTAATAATAATCAGTTGCACGCCAACGGCCAGTCCGAGCAGTAAGCGGAATAGCCTTTTGAATGGAAAAAGCTGGTTGATTGGCTGAAGAGGCATCGCGTATTGGTTCACTTTATGGGAGAATTGGTTTTGCTTTAAAATTACATAAAAATGAAAAACCCTCTCCCGATTATCAAAATAGATTGATTAAAAATCCGGTTCATGCCTAATTGGTCACAAACCGGATTTGCTGTTTTGCTTAAAATATACCGTAGCGAACAGTGATACCGGCATTGAATTTCTGCAATACATCTTCTTCAACCCCCAACATTTTTATAGGCGAAGTATTCCGATACGATCCTTCGAGGCCAACCCACCAGTTGCCGGCCACATGAATCATAAATTCGGCTCCAAATTCATTGGCAGCAAAACGTTCGGCATCGATGTATTCATCTGTCCAGGTCAACGCTTTGCGGTATTCTTTATCGTACTGATAGAACAGTAAACCCATGCCACTGGTCCATGAAATGCTTAGTTTACCCCAGTTGTTAAACGGTACGAGGTATTCTAAAAACATACCCGAATAGGCTCCCTGCAAATGGTAAGTTCCGTCGGTTACCAACTGGCTTAACTCGTGGTCGTAGTTCAGTGCGCTATGAGCCAGCCCAATTCCCCAATGTTCGTCAATCACTACACCAACACGGGCTGTGAGCCAGTTAGCCGATTCATCCATTACCGTTGAGTAGGTTCCCCCCAGGCTTCCGTACATCCCCACGGTGTGTTCTTTTTTCTTCCCTTTATAGCTGAAAAGGTAATTTTTGTTTGTTTCCTGTGCTGTTGAGATTATGCACATCACCAAAAATAACAGGCTTAAAAAAATCGCTTTTGTTTTCATCGTTTCAATTGTTTAACGTGTTTGTTTTAAATTTCACTTCAAAACTAGCGTGGCAACACCGAACCGAAAACGATAAGATGACGAGCCTGCAAAATGGGGGAATGAACCTGTTTTTATTCGGATGAATGGGATGAGATAAACGATATGGTACCACTTTGATTGTCGCTTGCCGCCGTTCTGAAAATAGGAAGAAAATCTGGCAAGCTGTTTCCAGCTACCGGGTGGAATCGATACCTAATGCGTTTAGGCTGGTGTCCATTGAACGGCTTGTCGGATCAACCGAATTTTCGAGGCTGCAAGCTTGCGTGGCTTTACGCTGAAATGCGTTTGATAGCTTCTCCATGCGCATGGGGATGCAACAAAACACGTTTTTTTTGATGCCCACGGCCGTGGTGGTGCCCCCAAATATGTTTGAAACCATAATTGGCATCATGGAGATGAGCGCAAACACGTTTGAAGCTATCTCCATGCTCATGGGGACGCAAGCAAACGCGTTTGAAGCCATCTCCACGCGGATGGTGACGTAAGCAAACGCGTTTGAAACCTTCACCCACGCCATGGGGAGGCTTGTTTTACAGTTAGTTAAGGGTTTTGGTGGCTGTTTTCCTTGCGCATCGCCATTTTGAGCCGTTTCGCGTAAAAATGACAAGCTCATATCGCAGACGGATAGATCCCGCTCCCAAATTCTCCTCCTCGAAAAAGGAAGAGTCCGGGCTTTGGCCGGGGAGGTGGTTGCTTTTTTCTGCCCCGGATTTATAGCCGAGCCAACTTGAAATACCAAAAACGTTTAGGTTAATACACTAACAGGTTACGGCCTTCGCCGGAATGAGGGATGAAAACAGATCGTAGAAGACACAAATACCAAGGTTTCGGACATCATCCGGTTTCTATCCGTTCACATTAATGGAATGCCCGCAATAAGAACAGTTCGTTACAACTAGTCGGGTTTCACCATTTGGTACTTTTTATCCAATCGACCACAAACTTGGCATTTTCGTAGGGTATGTCCGGTAAAAATCCGTGCCCCAGGTTGAAAATCCATTTGCTGTTCTTCTGGAAAAATGGTTTGTATTTCTCCAATTCCAGGGCGATCTCTTCCTGGCTGGCATACAGGTGGCGTGGATCCAAATTTCCCTGCAGACCAACTTCGGCGTGTACAATCTCGCGGGCATCTTCAATCGGCATTTGCCAGTCGATGCTTACAAAATCAGCAATATCCGGGGTCATGTATTTCAAACCGGTACCAATGCCTTTTGGGAAAAAGATAAATGGCGTGCCGGTGTCGCGCACAGCACGACTAATTTTTACTACCGCCGGCATAAACAGTTCGTTGTAGAGCTCCACCGGAATTAGGTTGGCATGCGTTTCGAACAACTGAAACGCGCTGATGCCATGCTCCACTTGCTTTTTCGCATAGATGACCGAAAAGTCAGCAATTGCGTCAATTAGCCGCTTAGCTTCCTTTTTGTGTTGAAACAGAAACTTGATGGCATCGGGGAAATTGGGGTTCGAACTGAAGCCCTGTAGCATGTAACACATGGTCGTTAGAGGTGCCCCACAAAAGCCAATTAACGGGGTGTTCGCAGGTCGTTGACGAATAATTTCATCAATTGCCCCATAGATATACTCCAATTTGGCAGGATCAGGATTCAGGTGATCGGCCGGTTTACTCAGCCCTTTTAATGGCTTGTTGAATACCGGCCCATGGTCGGTAAATTCCAGTTCCATGCCCATGGCATTCGGAATCACCAAAATGTCGGAAAACAGGATGGCGGCATCAACGCCCAAATCCTGGATCGGCATCAAGGTCACTTCAGCAGCCAGCTTGGCATCATCCATCAACTCGCGGAAGGTGTATTTTTCCTTCAGCTGATTATAGTTGGGTAAAACCCGTCCGGCTTGGCGCATAAACCAAACCGGAGGTCGTTCCGTTTTTTTCCCTTGAAGTGTATCTAAAAATAGTGATTGCATCGTTTCGTATTTAGTCGTGAGAAATGAGAGGGGAGCACGGAGTTCTGAATGCTGCCCTCCGCTATGATTCCAACTTACGCGTTACAGACTTCTTAAGGCTTTTTCGTTAGCCGCAATGATTGTCTCGATATCCTCGTCGGTGTGAGCGTCAGATACAAACAGGCACTCAAATTGCGATGGAGCCAAATAGATCCCACTTTCCAGCGATTTTTTGAAATAGCGGGCATATTTAGAGGTATCAGAAGTCATCGCATCCTCGAAGCTTTTCACGGTTTCATTTTCGGTGAAGAACAAGGTCATCATCGACCCCATGCGATTAATAACACCCGATACACCTGTTTTTTCAAGATTGGCTCGTAATCCGGCTTCCAGTTTGGCAGCCTTACGTTCCAGCTCTTCGTATATCGAAGGATTCTTTTTCAAGGTTGTTAACATGACCAAGCCGGCAGCCATGGCCAATGGGTTTCCCGATAATGTTCCGGCCTGATAAACCGGACCATCAGGTGCCAGTTGATTCATAATTTCTTCGCGTCCGCCATAAGCTCCAACAGGCAAGCCTCCGCCAATAATTTTACCGAGGGTTGTCAGGTCTGGTTCCACACCAAAACGTTTTTGAGCACCTCCGGCCGATAATCGGAATCCAGTGATCACTTCATCAAAAATAAGCAGTGCACCGTATTGTTGTGTTATCTTTTTCAAGCCTTTCAGAAAACCTTCTTCCGGAAGTACAACTCCCATGTTTCCGGCTACCGGCTCTATGATAATGGCAGCAATATGGTCGCCGTGTTCTTTAAAAAGTTTTTCAACTGATTCGAGATTGTTGTAATCTGCCGTTAGTGTGTCTTTTGCTGTCGCTTTTGTTACTCCCGGGCTATCAGGCAATCCCAGGGTAATGGCACCCGATCCGGCTTTGATTAAGAAACTGTCGGCATGTCCGTGAAAACAGCCTGCAAACTTCACCACCTTATCCCGACCGGTGAATCCGCGGGCCAATCGCAGCGCACTCATGGTTGCTTCTGTGCCGGAGTTTACCATGCGAACTTTATCGATGGAAGGAATCATGCTGACAATCAGCTCGGCCATTTCATTCTCGATGAGGGTAGGGGCACCATAGCTGGTTCCCAACTCAGCAGCTTGTTGCACTGCTTTTACAATTTTGTCGTTGGCATGTCCCAGAATTAGCGGTCCCCAGGAGGATACAAAGTCGAGGTATTCGTTACCATCAATATCCCACACTTTTGCACCTTTGGCTTTGGCTATAAATACCGGATCGGCATCTACGCTTTTAAATGCACGGACCGGAGAGTTAACGCCTCCGGGTATTCTTTTTTTTGCTTGATCGAATGCTTGTATGCTTTTTTCGTATGTCATCATTTGAAGTTCAATGTTTTGAGTTTAAAGTTTTGAGTTTAAAGTTTCGAGTTGTTCGTTACTTATACCCGGTTTCCTTTTTCAAGTTCACTTAAAACAAATTCCTTGGCGTGGTAGGTGATAATCACGTCAGCACCTGCGCGTTTTAGGGAAGTCAGTATTTCTTTGATCAGTCGTTGTTCGTCGATCCAGCCATTGGCAGCAGCGGCTTTTACCATCGAAAATTCGCCACTTACATTGTAGGCCACTACCGGTACATTATAAGTCATTTTCACCCGGCTGATGATATCCATATAGCTCAAGGCAGGTTTTACCATCACCATGTCGGCTCCTTCTTCCAGGTCGGTTTCCACTTCGCGAAGGGCTTCATCGCCGTTGGCCGGATCCATCTGATACGTATTCCGGTCACCAAATTGGGGTGCACTGTCGGCAGCATCGCGGAAAGGTCCGTAAAAACCCGATGCATATTTGGCCGAATAAGCCATGATTGGTGTATTTTGAAAGCCACTTTCATCCAATGCTGCGCGGATGGCTGCTACACGACCATCCATCATATCGCTTGGTGCAATAATATCAGCGCCGGATTTCGCCAAAGTAACTGATTGTGCTGCCAGTGTTTTCAGCGTGCTATCATTGTCCACATCGCCATCGACAATGGTTCCGCAGT
This sequence comes from Sunxiuqinia sp., assembly GCF_055140945.1. Lineage (NCBI taxonomy): Bacteria > Pseudomonadati > Bacteroidota > Bacteroidia > Marinilabiliales > Prolixibacteraceae > Sunxiuqinia > Sunxiuqinia sp. The sequence continues at coordinate 3,653 of NZ_JBSQYS010000010.1, read as the reverse complement.
GTCCGTGTTTGGTGTATTCGCAGTTGCAAACATCAGCCACGATAACCACATCGGGTAGTTCCGCTTTAATTGCCCGAATGGCTTGCGGTACAATTGCGTCATGCTGGCAAGCCACTGCTCCGGTTTCATCTTTTTCGGCAGGAATACCAAAAAGTAAGATTTTATCGACGCCTGTTCGCTCAACCAGGTCTTTTACTTCTTTCACCAACAAGTCAATCGACAATTGAAAGTTGCCCGGCATTGATTTGATTGGATTGCTGATATTTTCGCCGGGAACTACGAAATAAGGCATAATTAAATCATCGCGGTTCACTTCGGTTTCGCGCACCATATTTCTGATGGCTGCTGTTTTTCTTAATCTTCTGAGTCGTGTAATTGGAAAGCTCATATTGTTAGTCTTTTATGGTCGTTTTATTCGATTTTAAATACTGAATGGTTGTTTCTGCTAATCCCAAATAACTTGTTTTTTTTGCTGTTGCCAGTGCTACAGCTTGATATTCGTTGATCGCAGCGGTCGTTGTTTTTCCAATACTGATAAAACGTAATTGCTTTGGACTTATTTTTATCTTTTCAACTAACGCTTTTACCGCCGAAGGACTGGTCGCAATTAGTGCATCGTATTGATTGGATTCGACTAAATTAAGGATTTTGGGATCAACGGATTGGACAAAACGGGTTTCATAAACGTTAACCCGCTCCACATTCGCTTTTTGTTTGAATTTATGCAGTAGCGTGTCCTTTGCCAGATTTCCAAGGATTAGTAATATCCGCTCATTTCCTTTGAGCTTTGCCATAAATTCATCGGCAAAGTCTCCGGACGATTTCCCGGATCCTACAAAAGTAGGAACTATTCCTTTTTGCATAAGCATTTCGGCTGTTTTAAGGCCTATGGCTGCTATTTTATTCGATAGCTCCGGGTGGTTGGAAACAAAAGAAGGTACCGCATTTTTGCTGGTAAAAACCAGCCAATCATAATCGGTTAGCTTTCGTTTCGTTTTGAACGGTATCGAAGTGGTTTCGATCAGTGGCATCGCATGTACGGTTGCTCCGCTTTGAGCAAGCATTTCATAAAACCGATCGTGCTTCCGTTGAGGATAAGTGCAAATGACCGTTCGGTCTTTTAATATGTTACTTTCATCATTTGTTGACATCTGTTTACGCGGGTCTGATGCTGTCCAGAATTTCTTTACCACCATCGTCCAAAATGGACTGGGCTAATTCAATGGCTTTTTCCGACGCTTCATCCAGTGTGGAATTCACCGATTTTCTGATTAATGTCTTTCCATCTAAACTGGCAACCATTGCGGTGAGTGTGATTTGCTCCCCATCAATTTCAGAATAGCAGCCTACAGGTACCTGACAACCACCCTCAAGGGTTCGGAGGAGTGAACGTTCTGCCAGCGTTGTTGCCCGGGTCATCTCATCAGTAATGGCATCAAGTAGCGACTGGACCAACTCATCTTCTTCACGAATCTCAATGGCAATGGCTCCCTGACTAACCGCCGGAATCATCACGTCAGTATCAATAAACTCCGTAATTATTTCGTCATACCCTAAACGTAAAATACCCGCTCCGGCCATAATCAGTCCATCGCAATGGCCATCTTTCATTTTCTGAAGTCGGGTTTCTACATTCCCACGAATGTCAACAATCGTTAGTTCGGGATTGAAATGCAATACTTGCGATTGGCGTCGCAAACTTGAGGTGGCTATTTTATCTTTTGCGGTGAAATCAGCCAATTTGCGTCCATCCTTCGAAATAAAAACATCACGAACTTCAGCTCGTTCCAACATGCCACCGATGATTAAATTTTCGGGGAGTTCTGTTGGGAGATCTTTTAAGCTGTGGACAGCCAAATCAATTTCGTTGTCGTAAAGTGCTTGTTCAATTTCTTTGGTGAAAAGTCCTTTATCGCCAATTTTCGAAAGGGCAACGTCCAGAATTTTATCACCCTTTGTTTTGATGATTTTTAACTCAAAATTATCGGTGGGGTGTACTTTTTCCAGTTCTTTTTTTACAGTCTCTGCTTGCCACAGGGCAAGTTTGCTTCCACGGGTTCCGATCCTGATTGTTTTTTTACTCATGAGTAGGGGAGAAAAGATCGTTTATTACTTTTATATATTCAGTTTTTCGGCCATTATCGCTGATGGTTTTTAGGTTTTTAATCATCGATTTCACCAGTTTTTCAGCGATATGTTTACCGTATTTTTCCATGTTCTGGAATTCTTCTTCGTTATGAAATTTCCTGAAGACTTCCAGTTCCGATGTATTGATCTCGTGTACACCCATAATGATATTTTGAATGGCCGGTGATAAATTTTGAACGCTTAACCAATCGGCATATTCATGGGCTTTTTTCTTGATGATTTTTTCGGCAGTCGAAATGTAGGTTTTCTTCTTCTCCATGTTTTGGGCAACCACTTCCTTTAGGTCATCCACGTTGTATAGGGCAATGTTTTCAATGTCGGTTACTTTGGGATCGATGTTGCGCGGTACACCAAGGTCAATAAAAACGGTTTGTTTATTGGTATTCTCCGCGCTGAGCATATCAGGGGTAATCAGCGGTTTTTTGCAGGTAATTGAACTGACCACGATGTCAGCCTCACGAATACCAGTCTGGAGTTCTTTAAAATTCAGTGCACTTCCTCCAAAACGTCCGGCAAGTTCTTCTGCTTTTGACATTGTCCGGTTTGAGACAATAATATTTTGACATCCCTTTTTAGCCAGGTTTTTTATAACCAGTTCTCCGGTTTCTCCTGCACCAATCAATAATATCTTTTTATCAGGTAGTTGTTCGAAAATGCTGTTGCATTTTTCTACCGCCGCGTAACTGACTGAGAATGCTCCGCTGCTAAGTGCCGTTTTTGTGCGTACCTGTTTTCCCGTTTCCAGTGCTTTATAAAACAGTCGGGTCAATATCTTGCCAGCAGAACCAATCTCTTCAGCATGGTTGATGGCTTCTTTAACTTGCGAAACAATTTGATATTCGCCCAACACCATTGATTCCAGTCCGGAAATTACATGGAATAAATGCGAAACGGCACTTTGAGTTTCGTATTTGTAAAAATGAGATTCAATGGCATCTTCTTCCTGAATATGTGCTTTCAGGAAATGAAATAAGATATGGAAAGCTCCTGGAGAGCAACATTCTTCGGCGGTAAAATACAACTCTGTCCGGTTGCAAGTTGAGATGATGACCAGTTCATCAATATTTTTATCTTTCAATATCGTTTGTGATAAATCGGTATACTCATCCTTCGTAAGAGCAAATTTCTCACGAATGCTTACAGGTGCCGATTTATGACTTAAGCCTACTACTCCAATCATGCGTTTTGAAAATAAATGAAAGTTTGGTTATTGATTTCTTCTTTTTTTGAATGTACTAAGAAATCACAATCGGAGGAGATAAGCCAAAGAAAGTGTGGTAAATATCAAATGAATACTTTCTGTGATTACTAATTGTAAAGCTATTCCCGTCAGGTTTAGGGACTAAAAGATTATCAGCTTTAGATAAAGCTGTTTGGCTAGATTTATAATCAGGTGTAGTTTTTTCCGATACATCGAAAAAATAGCAACTATTGTTGTTTGCACTAATTTGAGCCGATTGGCTGCCAGAGTCTTTGTATTCAATGTTTTTTTCTGTGAGTTCAGC